>JAUXXD010000208.1 GCA_030681265.1 Candidatus Didemnitutus sp.
GTAGTTGGCGCGGCGGCAGGTGCCTCGTTCGGAGTGGAAGTCGTGGTATCAGTAGGAGAATTTTCGGCCATGCGAAGCTGCGGAGGATAGTCTTAAGGTTTCTTTTTATCAAGTGACTGGAACAGCCCTTTCACGGCATCACCGGCTTTTTTGCCGGTATCCTTCAGGGCACCGCCAGCATCTTTCAGGACTTCCCCCGAGTTCTGCAACATTTGTGTCGCACCTTGGAAAGCGCCACCAAGCACGTCGGCCATCACCTTAAATGCAACCCCTTGAAACGGTTGAATGATATCCGTGAGGCTCGCGACATCGCGCAACTCGCGGTCGATGGCCAAATTATACTCCTTCACCGCCGGTTTCGCGCCGGAATGATCGGCGTAAACCAACTGGCCGACCTTTACGTGCAGACGGCGAATGAGAAACTCCGCTTTCACATCCGGAGCAGGTTGGCCGGGCGGCGTTGGTTCGGCGGGACCGGCCAACGCCTCCTTCAACACGATGGCATTAAAAGCCCCGTCGCGATTTTTGACCACCGTCACGCGCGCCACATTCACCACGACCTCATCGGCCAGCAATTTGCCTTTGAGCAACGGCAGCAAATCAGCATCCGCACGGAATTCGCGCAAATCGACAAACGCCCGCTCCGGCCAGTTCGACGGATTTTGCAAAACAAGGCCACTGATCTGCACCTTGGCCGTGAACGGATTAACCGAAAGCGAATCCACTTTCAGTGCAAAACCCGTTTTCGACTGCACGACGGACGACACAATCGTCGGCAGGAAAAAAATCCAGGCGAGCACCACCACCGCGAAAAATACGCCGAGTAGGAGTAACAGTTTGCTCAAGAGTCCGCCGCGAGACGAACGAGAGGTGTGAGTGGAATTAATCATAAAAAATCGGAGGTGAAATTTTCAGTAACAAGAACGATACTATCCTCTCGCGCGACCAGCGTCAAAGGTTCAGCAAAAATCGCGAGTGCGTTGCTGCCCCAAGTTACGACTTCTCCCGTCGAACCATCGCGCAAACTTCCCGTCACGACTGACAGAATCCGCGGTTGCTCGCCGCCGGGCCAAGCTAAATTTCCGCCCTGCGCCAAGCGCACGCGCCGGATCCGAAATGCCGGACACTCCGCCAGCACTTCGCGCGGGTCATCGGCCCTGATCAACTGTGGTGCCGCCGCCACATTGGCGCTCAAACACGCCAGCGACGCTTCGACGTGCAGTTGCCGCGGGCGTCCATCCAGCCCCATCCGCCCCCAGTCATAGACCCGATACGTCGTGTCGGAATTTTGCTGAATCTCCAAAATCACATTTCCGCCCTCGATCGCGTGCATCACGCCACTCTCGATCATCAGCGAATCACCCGTGCACGTCGCGTGGCGCAACACCAGAGCTTTCGCGTTACCCGCCTCCAAGGCCGCGCGAAACGCCACTGCATCCACGTCTTCTTTCACGCCTGCCAACACCGCCGCGCCGGGCTCGGCGTGCGCGATATACCAATTTTCCGACTTCGCCTCGCCCCCCAACTCTGCCGCGACCGATGCGGGTGGATGCACCTGCAAACTCAACCGTTCGCGACAATCGAGCCACTTCACCAACACCGGGAAACGTCGCTCCGGCACCCACCTCGGCCCCATCACGTCGGCCGCGTGCTGTTCAAGCACCTCGCGCAAAGTCAGTCCTGCCCACACGCCGTGACATACCACCGATTGCGCTTCGGGCCGGTCCACGATTTCCCAACTCTCGCCAATCACTTTTTCAGCGGGTAACTCGCGACCCAACCAATCTGCCAGCGCCCGTCCACCCCACACTCGTTCCTGATAGACCGGCGAAAATAGAAGAAGCGGCATGGACGTTGAAAGTAAAAGAGTTGGGCACCTCGCAGAACGGGGAATTTACATTGACCCCCACTCGCGCTACACGACTTTAAGGACACTGAAATGGCCAAAGCTGCGAGTTCAAATCCAAAGAACCCCGAGCCCTCCTTCGAGGCACCGCGCTACCGCCCCAACTGGTTGGGATCGGTGCTTTGCTTCGTGCTGGGCGTGCTCACCATCGTCGCGATGGCCGACTACGCACCGAGCCAGACGGCTTACATGCAGCAGGGCGCGAAGTCCGAAGTCATCAACGGCGTCGTCAAGAACGTCGCCGTAAAATCCGCTTCCGGTCCAAATCTCGTCGGCGATGTCGGTGCCGACCTCTCGTTCGCCAATTACGCCGTGCTCGGCGGCACCGCGTGGCTCGTGCCGATTTTCCTGCTTTGGATGTCCTACACTTACCTGCGCAGCTCGCGGCACCTCACCGGCACGCGATTGATTGCGATGATTTGCTGTCTGATTTCCGGCTCCACGCTGCTCGCGATGCAGGACGCCGTTTTCCTCGACCGCGACGTCTACACGCAGGGCTCCGGCGGCTACTCCGGTCGCTTCTTCTACGACTCGCTGTTGCAGGACAGCTTCGGCGTATTCGGCACCGGATTCCTCATGGGATCGGTGTATTTCATTGGCCTGCTCTTCATCTTCACGCGCGACATCACGGCGGAGTTTGAAAAATTGCTGCACAACTTCTCCGAATGGAGGAAGCGTCGCGCCGCCCTGAAGGCCGCATTGCGCGAAGAGCGTTTGAAGCAACGCGAAGAAGCCGCCAAAGCGAAAGCTGCTGCGCTCGCCGCGGCCCCCGTGCGCCCCGGCCCCACTCCCGCCGCGCTCGAAGTCACGACGAAAAAAATCATCCTCCCACCGCAGGACGATCCACTCGCAGAGCCCACCAAGCCTGCTCCACGCGTCTCGGTGACTGCGACCGACACCAAGCCGCTCTCTGCCGCCGCCAGCGGCAAACTCGCGCTCAACATCGTCAAGGCCGAGGAAACCAAGAAAGCCAAAGTTACGCTCCCGCACAGCAACGATCTCGATTACCAGTTCCCACCGCTGAAGTTGCTCAAAGATCAGGTGAAAATTTCCGCGGCCGACAGCGAAGAAGAGCACAGTCAGAATGCCGAGAACCTATTGCGCATTCTTAAGGAATTTGGCGTCGAGGTGACGCTCGGCGAAATTCACGTCGGCCCCGTCATTACGCGTTACGAACTCGTCCCTGCACCCGGCGTGCGGGTGGAAAAAATTTCCGGCTTGGACAAAAACATTGCGCTCGGCATGCGCGCGCAATCGGTGCGTATCCTCGCGCCGATTCCCGGCAAGGCCGCCGTCGGTGTCGAAGTCCCCAATCGCATCCCCGCACCCGTCGGCATGCGCGAAATTATCGAGAGCGAAGACTGGGCGCATGCCAAAGCGGAGTTGCCCATCGCCCTCGGCAAGGATGTCTCCGGCAAACCGCTGGTCTCCGACCTGACAAAGATGCCGCACTTGCTCATCGCGGGCGCGACAGGCTCCGGCAAATCCGTCTGCATCAACTCCATCGTCGCCTCCATTCTCTACTCGAAGAGCCCGAAGGACGTGCGGATGATCATGGTGGACCCGAAAGTCGTCGAACTGAAGGTGTTCAATTCGCTGCCGCACATGCTGATTCCCGTCGTGACGGAGCCGAAGAAAGTGCCCGCCGCACTCAAGTGGCTCCTCGGCGAGATGGAGCAACGCTACCAGATTTTCGCCAAGGCCAACGTCCGCAACATTCTCGGTTTCAACAATCGCAAGAGAGAGAAGCCCGAAGACGCGTTGCCGGAGATGCAACCCGAGCTCGCCGGCGTCACTCTCGACGATATCGAAATTCCCGAGCGTCTGCCCTACATTATCGCCATCATCGACGAGCTTGCTGACTTGATGATGATCGCGCCGGCCGAAATCGAAACGAGTATTGCGCGTCTCGCGCAACTCGCCCGCGCCGCCGGCATTCACCTCATCATCGCCACGCAACGTCCGTCGGTGAACGTCATCACCGGCGTCATCAAAGCCAACCTGCCCTCGCGCATCGCGTTCCAAGTCGCCTCGCAAGTCGACTCCCGCACCATTCTCGACGGCAAGGGTGCCGAGACCCTCATCGGTCGCGGCGACATGTTGTTCACCCCGCCCGGCACGTCGCGCATCGTTCGAGCCCAAGGCGCCTTTGTCGCCGACGAAGAAGTGGCCGCCATCGTCGATTTCCTCAAACGCAACGGCCCGCCCCAATACGCGCAATCCGTCCAACAACAAATCGATCGCGCCTCGCGCGAGGAAGATGAAGATGGTGAGGGCGGCGGTAGCGATCTGGGCGACGATCAAGAGTTGTTCAGCCAAGCACTCGAAGTGCTCCGCTCCAGCAAGCGCGCCTCCACTTCGATGATTCAGCGCCGCCTGCGCATCGGTTACAACCGCGCTGCGCGTATCATGGATTTGATGGAAGACAAAGGCGTGGTCGGACCGGAAAACGGCTCCAGCCCGCGCGAAATCCTCGTCGATCTCGACAACTACCAGCCGTAGTCATCGGCTTTAAGCTTTAAAACCCCACCTAAAACAGACTTAAGGAAACCCATGCAGACGCTCGGCGAAAGACTCGAGGAGGCGCGCAAGCGCAAAGGAATTTCTATCCGCGAAGCGGCGGAAGCGACCAAGATCCGCGGGGACTACTTGCAGAAGTTCGAGGCTAACACCTTCGAAATCGACCTGCCCCCGCTCTACATTCGCGGCTTCGTCCGCGCCTATGCCCGTTTTCTCGACTTCGACGCACCGCGCTTTCTCGCGGAATACGACGCACTCGTGTCGGGCGATCGCCGCCCCGCCAAACGTGAACCACGCGAGAATTACGGTCGCGTGGAATTCGGCTCCGACAACGCGGACAGCAATGAGTCTTCGCGGCCCTCCGGTCTCGATCCGGTGATGCTGAAAAACCTGCTGCTCGGCGGCGGAGTCGTCATCGCGATCATCATCATCGTTCTCATCATCAACGCCGTCACCAGTAGCTCGAGCGCACGCACAACCTCCACCGAGGCGGCCAGCGACACCACCAGTGCACCAGCCAAATCATCCACGGCGGCGCCTGCCACGGCCGCGCAAACCCTGACCTTCACCGCCCTCGACACGACCCGCATCAAGATCGTGCGCGATGCCGACAAGGGCGTCGTATATGATGGCACTTTTGCCCGCGGCGAAACGCGTTCCTTCCGCAAGACCGGGGTGCTACTCGTCACGGTTGAAGACCGCGCCAAGTTGCGCATGGAAGTCAACGGACGCGCGATGGAAATCCCCGTCTTCGAAACCGGCAACTACGGCCGATTCAAACTCGACTGAGCGCTCCCTAAAACAAAAAGGCCGACGTAATACCAACGCCCCGTAGCTTTTAGACTTCCCATGGCGGGAAGAACCGGGCAAGTTTGGGCATGGCAAGAACACTTCCTGAATTGGGTGCAACGGTGGTGGCGGAGATCGAGGCGGCGTGGGCCGAGCCGCAGCCGGA
>JAUXXD010000209.1 GCA_030681265.1 Candidatus Didemnitutus sp.
TCATCCTCATCCTCATCCTCTTCCTCATCTTCGTCGTCTTTTTCTTTGTCGTCGAAGTCTTTTTCTTTGCCGTCGTCGGACTTGGCGTCGCCGTCTTTTTCGCCCTCTTCTTCTTCGTCCCACTTGAGCGAGCTGTCATTCTTCATGCGCTCGTCTTCTTCCTCTTCGATGTCGGGAATATCTTCTTCTTCGGTGGCGGGGCGGCGGCGCTTTTCGGATTCCTCTTCGTCGTCACCGTAACCGGCGGGAGCGAAGTCCAAAATGTCCGTCAACTCGGTGAAGAGATGCACGGATTTGCCTTCGATAAAATCGTTGTTCTGCGACTCGCGGATTTGGTCTTCGACTTCGTCCACGGTGAGTTTCTCTTCGAAATCGAAGAGGTCGTTGAGCAACTTCACGCGCAGGCGGGTGAAGTGGTCGAGCAAGTCGGCGTAAGGTCCATTTTCCTCGTCGATGATGTCGGGGAGCGCAAAGAGCTTCTCGTCGGACTCGATCAGCGACTCCTTCATGCGCTGGAGCTGCACACGACCGTTGCCCAGATCCTTGGCGATCCGGAACGGAATGAAGGCGCGCTCGAAGACATCGGCGTCAAAGCCGAATTCGCGCAGCGGCTCGATCGCCTCAATGAGGTGATCGACTTGTCGGGGATCGATGATGCTCAGACCATCGACGTCCCAGTGCACGGCGTCGCTGACTTCGTCGACCCACCAGTTGTGGTCTTCGCCGAGCCGCACAATACACCATTCGAGTTGGGGATTTCCTTTCGCCATATGTGATAAACTTGTCCGGAAAAAGGCTTCCAAACGGATAGTGTCAAATACCGAAACACCTTTTTCGTGAAAAAATTACGTCAGCATCGCTGCTTCGGTCGTCGTGACAGTGGTCGCGCTTGAAAGTGAAAGTGGAGCAGCCCATGGTGCGGCACGAACATGGCCCGCTACTACGACGCATTTGGCAAGCCCTTCTTTTTCAAATTTGATCCAGAACACGCGCACGCGCTCGCGGTTTCGGGCATGACGTGGCTCGGCCGAGTGCGTCCCTTGTGCGCAATTTTGGAGCGACTGCACCAACTTCCGCCCTCGGCGCACGCGCCGGTCGACTTCTGCGGTTTGCAGTTTCCCAACGCCGTCGGTCTCGCGGCGGGCTTCGATAAAAACGGCACCGCGTGGCCTGCCGCTGCCGCGCTTGGCTTCGGTCACGTCGAAATCGGCACGGTGGCGCGCTACGGTCAGGAAGGAAATCCGCGACCGCGGGTGTTTCGTTACCCCAGCGAAGAAGCTGTGATCAACCGCATGGGTTTCAACAACGAGGGCGCCGAAGCCCTTGCGCGCCGCCTGGCGCGATTGCCCGGCCCCGGCCGCCGCGCGATTCCGCTTGGGATCAACTTGGGCAAAACCAAGGTCACGCCGATGGCAAAGGCGACCGAAGATTACCTCGGCAGCTTCGCCCTGCTCGCGGATCACGCCGACTACGTCGCGATCAACGTCAGCAGTCCAAACACACCAGGTCTGCGTGAATTGCAGGATGCCGCGTGGTTGGAGCCACTGTTGCGTGCGCTCGTCGAGGCCAACGCGGCACGCGTCGCCGCCGGCAAGCCGCGGCGGCCCTTGCTGCTCAAAATCGCGCCCGATCTCACCTTCGGGCAAATCGACGCCGCGCTCACGGTCATCGCGACGCTCGGGTTGGACGGCATCATCGCCACGAATACGACGCTGGCGCGTCCGGGTTTTTTCCACGACGTCGACCAAGCGGGCGGGCTGAGCGGGCGTCCGCTCCGGCGGCGTTCGACTGAAATCGTCAAATACATCGCGCGGGCGACCAATGGCCGCCTGCCGATCATCGGCGTGGGCGGCATTTTGGACGAGGCGTCCGCTGCCGAGAAACTCGATGCGGGGGCAACGCTCGTGCAACTCTACACGGGCCTGATTTATCGCGGTCCGCTTTTCGCGCGTGACCTCGCCTTCGCTTTGGCGGCGCGGCAGCAGAAATTCTGAGCGACGCAACGCGCGTCGTTTCACCTGCAATCATGACTGCTCCGCTCACGCTACTCGTTGACAACGGTTCGCTCGCTCCGGCGGCGACGCGGCAGTTGCGGCGGCTCGCGGCGGCGCTCGCGCAACGCGTCGGCGAGCCGGTGGCGCCAGTGTCGTTGTTGCACTCATCTGCGGTGTCGCCGGAGGAACTCGACGGCGTGGCGGCGGAGATTTTCGAATCGGCGTTGCGCGCTCGCTTGGCGGAGGGTCGGACGGAGTTTCTCGTCGTGCCGCTGTTCTTTGGGCCGAGCCGCGCGTTGACCGATTATTTGCCGACACGCGTGGCGCATTTGCAGCGGCGGAATCCGGCGTTGCACGTGCAAATGGCACCGGTGCTTTTTGCGGAAGGTGATCGGCGGCTGGCGGAGATTTTAGCGGATAACGTGCGCAGCGTGACGTCGTGCGAATCCGGCAAGCCGCACCGCGTGGCACTCGTGGATCACGGCAGTCCGGTGCGTGAAGTGACAACGGTGCGAAACGCCTTGGCTCTGCAACTGGCGGCGTTGCTCGGTCCGGGCGCCGAAGTTGCACCGTGCAGTATGGAGCGCCGCGAAGGCAGCGAGTATGACTTTAACGAGCCGCTACTCGCCAAGTGGTTGACGCAGGTAGAGTGGGGCAGTGGACCGGTGACGGTTGCGATGCAATTTCTATTGCCCGGTCGCCACGCCGGTCCGGAAGGCGATGTGGCGCAGATTTGCGCCGCTGCGCGAGTGCAGCAGCCGAAGTTGACGACGCAACTTACGCCACTGGTCGCGGAGCATCCGCGCTTAGTGGAGATTTTGGCTGATCGTTGGCGGGCGGGACGGAACGCGAGGTAGAAACTGGTGTGGGCTCCGTGCCAAAGGCCGCGGCGGGCAACTCCGCCTCGAGCGGGTGATCGGCGAGCGGCAACGCACCGAGCCAATCACGCCAGCGCCGCTGCCAAGTTTGGAGAAAAGTTTCAGACGGCGACATGGTGACGGTTTGCGCGGGAGTGCACGGCGAGAAGTTCACGATTTTGCGCGGCAATTTCACCAACCAGCACGAGGGATGGCGTGCCATCGGCGTCGGCGGCGAGTTCCCGCGCGGTATCGAGCGTGCCGGAGCGGATGATTTGGTTGGGGCGGGACGCATTGCTGATGATGAGCAACGGCGTGTCCGGCGAATGCCCGCTGGCGACCAGGCGCGTGGCGAGGTCGCCGAGGCGCTTCGTGCCCATGTATAGGCAAAGCGTCGTGCCCGGCTGCGCCAGGTGTTGCCAATCAAGGGTCGGTCCGGATTTCTCCGCGCATTCGTGTCCGGTCGCGAAAATCGCCGCTGAGGCGATGCCGCGTTGCGTGAGGCTGATGCCCGCCGCCGCCGCCGCGGCGCAGGCGGATGTGACCCCAGGAACGACTTCAAAGGGAATCTGCGCCTCGCGGAGCGCCTGCAATTCTTCGCCGAGCCGACCGAAAACCGTGGGATCGCCACCTTTGAGACGCACCACTCGGCGTCCAGCCTGCGCGTTGCTCACGAGCAACCAGTTGATCTCGGCTTGCGCCGCACTGTGACCACCCGCGCGTTTGCCGACGTAGACGAATTCCGTGCCTTTCTGGCAAAAGTCCAACAACTCACGTCCGGCCAGGTCGTCATGCAGCACGACTTCCGCCTGTTGCAGCGCCCGCATCCCGCGCAGCGTCAGCAAATCAGCGGCCCCCGGACCCGCGCCCACCAGCCAGACAAAGCCGCTGGGTGGAGACGAGTTATTTTCAAACATGAGTAAAGACATGACCTATGACATGCTTAGGATTTGCGCCGGGTCAAGAGTCGGCGCCATTTCACTGTGTCATGTCCGAAAACTCATCCGCTTCCACGACGCCCGCCCTCAGCAAAAACGAGCTGCTCAAGCAGAACGACCCGTCCTTGGCGGGCGATATGGCCGCAACCTTGGCCGATCCGGCGCTCGACCGCTTTTCGGCGGACGATGAGCAATTCATCAAGTTTCACGGCATTTACCAGCAGGACGACCGCGACCGCCGTAAGACCGGCAAGCATTACCAATTCATGATTCGCAACCGCGTGCCGGGCGGCATCGTGCCGCCGGAGCAGTATCTCGTGTTCGACGACCTCGCCACGCGCTACGGGAACGACACCTTGCGCATCACTTCGCGCCAGGCCTTCCAATGGCACGGCGTCGTCAAGACCGGCCTCGGTCCGCTCATGCGCCGCATCAACGAAGTGCTCTCCACCACGCTCGCAGCTTGCGGCGATGTCGCGCGCAATGTCATGGCCCCGGCCACGCCTGCCACTTCCGTGTTGGTCGAACAAGTCCTCGCCGACGCGCGCCTCGTTTCCGAGGAATTGCTCCCGCGCGCCACGGCCTATCATCAAATCTGGGTCGATGGCACCGAGCTCAATCTCGCCGGCGAACGCGAAGAACCGCGCACAACGCTTGGTCCCGATGGCCAACCGCTCAGCGCACCGCCGCCCGCGGAAGGCGAGGGGGTCAGCCGTTGCGGCGCCGGTCCGCGCGGAGCGAAGCCGGTTGTCGAAGACGCGCTTTATGGTCGCACCTATTTGCCGCGCAAATTCAAAACCGCGTTCGCGATTCCGCCGCTCAACGACACCGACGTGTTCACCAATTGCCTCGGTTTCGTCGCCATCGTCGATCCGGCGCATCCCGAGCAGTTGCTCGGCTACAATCTGCTCGCCGGCGGCGGCCTCGGTATGTCGCACGGCAACAAGGAAACTTTTCCGCGCCTCGCCGACGTCATCGGGTTCTTCCCGTGCGAAGGTCTTGTCGCCGTTGCCAAAGCCGTGCTCACGGCGCACCGCGATTTCGGCGACCGCACCAATCGCAAACATGCGCGCCTGAAATATGTGCTCGAAGAGCGCGGCGCCAACTGGTTCCGCGGCGAAGTTGAAGTCCGCGCCGGTTTCAAACTCGACGAGGCGCGTCCGATGAATTTCCAGAAGCAAGGCGACTTGTTCGGCTGGCATCAACAAGCCGACGGCAGCCGCTTTCTCGGTCTCTACGTCGAAGCGGGGCGCGTGAAAAACACGCCCGAACGTCAGCTCAAGATCGCGCTCCGTCGGATCGTCGAAAAACACCGCATCGAAGTTCGCCTCACGCCGTCGCAAAATTTGTTGCTCACCGGTGTGCGCGCCGACCAACAAGCCGACATCACCGCAATCCTCGCCGAACATGGCGTGCCGGTGGAAAATCAAGCGGCGGCAGTGCGCCGTGCGTCGATGGCGTGCCCGTCGATGCCGACCTGCGGACTCGGCCTCGCGGAGAGCGAACGCTTTCTGCCGAGCCTGCTCGATCAATTCGAACACGAACTCGCCACGCTCGGTCTCGCCGACGAGGAAATTATCGTGCGCATGACCGGTTGCCCGAACGGTTGCGCGCGTCCCTACATGGCGGAAATCGGTTTCGTCGGCCGTGCGCCGAACAAATACAACGTCTACCTCGGCGGCAACGAAACGAGCATGCGCCTCAATCGCGAATTCCGCGCCAGCGTCAAGAGCGAGGAGATCATGAACGAACTGCGCCCCGTCCTCCTGCGGTGGCGCGATGAGCGTCAGCCCGGCGAACGCTTCGGTGATTTCGCCATGCGCACGGTTCTCGCCGAAATTCCCGCACCCGCCACCGCATGAGTTCCGCGCCTTCACCAGATCAACTCGCGCAATGGAATCGCGAGCTGCGCGACCATTCGCCGCTGGACATCGTCCGTTGGGCGAGCGCGCAAGCAGCGGGCCGCGCCGTCGTCTCGACGAATTTTCGCCCCTACGAAGCGGTGTTGTTGCACCTCGCCACGCAGGCGCAGCCGGACTTGCCGGTGTTGTGGGTGGATCACGGTTACAACCGTCCCGCGACCTACCGCCACGCCGAGGCGTTGCGCGCGCAACTGCAACTCAACGTGCACGCTTTCCTGCCGCGCCTCACGGCCGCGCATCGCGACGCAATTCACGGTCCCGTGCCCGGTCCCGACGACGAAGTGGCGCTGAAGGAATTCAGCCGCGTGATGAAACTCGAACCGTTCCAACGCGGCATGCGTGAACTCGCGCCGACCGTCTGGCTCACGGCGTTGCGCCGCGAGCAATCGGAAACGCGCGCCGGCCTCGACCTCGTCGCGTGGGATGCGAATTTCAGCACGTTAAAAGTCAGTCCGCTCTTCTACTGGGACGACGCCCAACTCGAAGCCTACTTGCGCGAACACAATTTGCCGAACGAGTTGGATTATTTCGATCCGGCCAAAGCTGACGCCAAACGCGAGTGCGGTTTGCACGCGACATGGGGCGGCCAAGTGCTCAGCGACCCAGTCGCATCCACCCCATGAGAACAACGGTCGAAAGTGCCCCGCCGCCGTCGTATCACCTCGGGCATCTCGATTTCCTCGAGACGGAGGCGATTCACATTTTGCGCGAAGTGGTCGGCGAGTTTGATCGTCCGGCAATTTTGTTTTCCGGCGGCAAGGATTCCATCTGTTTGCTGCGGCTCGCCGAGAAGGCGTTTCGTCCGTCGGAACTTCCGCTGCCGCTGCTCAACATCGACACCGGGCACCATTTCCCCGAGCTGAACGACTTTCGCGATGTGCGGGCGGCGGAACTCGGCGCGCGGCTGATCGTGCGCACGGTGGAGGATGCGCTCGCGCGCGGCATCGCGGTGGCGGCGCCCAATGAAATCAGTCGCAACAAACTGCAGATTCCCACGCTGCTCGCCGCGGTTGAGGAGTTTCGTTTCGACTGTCTCATCGGCGGCGCGCGGCGCGACGAAGAGAAGTCACGCGCGAAGGAACGCTTCTTTAGCTTCCGCGACAGCTTCGGCCAGTGGGACCCGAAGAACCAGCGGCCGGAATTATGGAATCTTTATAACGCGCGCCTGCATGCCGGCGAGCACATGCGCGTATTCCCGCTCAGCAATTGGACCGAGCAGGACGTGTGGGAATACATCAAACGCGAGGAACTCGCGGTGCCGTCGATTTACTTTAGCCACGTGCGTCGTTGTGTGCGCCGTGGCGGCCAATGGTTGCCGGTCAACGAACTCGTGCCGCCGAAGCCGTCCGAGACGGTCGAGGAGGTGCGCGTGCGCGTCCGCACCATTGGCGATATTATCTCGACCGGCATGATCGAATCGCCGGCCGATCACGTGGACGATATCATTGCCGAAGTCGCCGCCGCGCGCGTGACCGAGCGTGGCTCGCGGGCGGATGATCGCGTCTCCGAAGCGGCAATGGAAGACCGCAAGAAAGCGGGGTATTTTTAAGATGATCTCTGCGCCACGACCCGCGCCGGTCGTCGACATGCTGCGCTTCAACACTTGCGGCAGTGTCGACGATGGCAAATCCACGCTCATCGGACGTCTCCTCTACGACTCAAAGTCGCTGATGGAAGACCAACTCGAAGCGCTCGAACGCTCCGCTGATCTCAGCGGCGGCGGTCGCGTGAATCTCGCCAATCTCACCGACGGCCTCCGTGCCGAGCGCGAGCAAGGCATCACGATCGATGTGGCGTATCGCTACTTTGCGACGCCGCGGCGCCGCTTCATCATCGCGGACACGCCGGGGCACGTGCAATACACGCGCAACATGGTGACGGGCGCGAGCACGGCGAATCTCTCGATCGTGCTCGTCGATGCGCGCAGCGGCGTAATCGAACAGAGCCGTCGCCACACCGCGATCGCCGCGCTGCTGCGCATCCCGCATCTCGTGGTTGCGATCAACAAGATGGATCTCGTCGATTGGTCCGAGGCGCGCTTCAACGAGATTCGCGAGGAGTTTAATTCGTTCCTGCCGCGACTCGGGATTCGCGACGTGAAATTTCTGCCGATCAGCGCGCTCAACGGCGACAACGTCGTCGATCGCTCGCCGCACACGCCGTGGTATGAAGGTCCGACTTTGCTCGGTCACTTGGAGACGGTGCACATTGCGAGCGATTGGGATCTCGAGCGTTTTCGACTGCCCGTGCAATGGGTCAACCGGCCCAACCGACCCGACGACGCGAGCCTGCACGATTTCCGCGGCTTGAGCGGACAGATTGCCGGCGGCGTGGTGCGTGTCGGTGACGAGATCATGGCGTTGCCCGGCGGATTGCTGTCGCGCGTGAAAGCGATTCACACGTTGGACGGCGAAGTGGACGAGGCATTTTGCCCGCAGTCGATCACGCTGGTGTTGGAGCACGACATCGACATCTCGCGCGGCGCGATGTTGGTAAAGCCCGACGATTTGCCCGGCGGCGCGGTGGATTTGCGCGCGCAAGTTTGCTGGATGCACCCGCGGGCGTTGGAGCGGGGACGGAAATTTCTGCTCAAGCACACGACAAATTCGACGCAGGTGGTCGTGACGGAGTTGGTCAACCGGCTCGATCTGGAACACTACGAGCGCCAGCCGGAGCCGGCGCAATTGGCGTTGAATGACCTTGGCGAGATCCGCCTGCGCACGGCGAGACCGCTCTACTACGATGGCTATTGCACGAACCGGTTGACCGGCTCATTTATTCTCATCGACCCCGCCACCCATGCTACTGTTGCTGCCGGAATGTTGCTGCCGCCCACGGAAGTGGTGCGGCCGGAGATGACGGATTACACCATATGACCTCCGAACTGTGGTATTACGTCGCGGCGGGATTTTTCGCGTCGCTGGTCGATGGCGCACTGGGGATGGCTTACGGCGTCATGGCAACGAGCCTGCTGATGAGCGTCGGCGTGTCGCCAGTGGTGGCGAGCGCGACGGTGCATGCGGCGGAATGCGCGACGACGGGCGCTTCGGCGCTCGCGCATCGGGCCTATGGCAACATCAGCCGCCGACTCTTCCGGCGTTTGGTCATTCCCGGCGTGCTCGGGGCCATCGTCGGTGCCTACGTGCTCACGTCGGTGCCCGTGGATTTTATCAAGCCGGTGATTGCAGTCTATCTGATGCTGCTGGGCTTTTACATTGTGGCGAAGGCGTTCGTGAACGTCGCGCCGAAGGAAGTGACCACCTACTTGACGCCGTTGGCGTTTATCGGGGCGTTGCTGGATGCGATGGGCGGCGGCGGGTGGGGACCGATTGTTACGTCGAATCTCGTGGCGCGCGGGAATAACATTCGCGAAGCGATCGGCAGCGTGAATTCGGTGGAATTTTTCGTCACGCTTGCCTCGACCTCGGTGTTTGTGCTCACGCTCGGCGTCACGAATTGGCCGATCGTCGCCAGCCTCGCCGTCGGCGGAATCATCGCAGCGCCGTTGGGCGCGAAGTTGGTCGGCAAGATTTCGCGCCGCCCGCTCATGATCACGGTCGGCGTGCTCGTCGTGGGGCTGAGTTGGCGCACGCTTTACTTGAGTTTGCAGTAAGCAGGAGAACGGTTCGGAGCGCGTGCGCCGCAAAAGCGTTGCGGCGGAGCGTTGGGTGGGCCTACGTTCTGCGCTTCTGAAGATCACCGTCAAACTCGACTACACCTGCCGCATCCTGTGCGAGCTCGCGCGCCGCTACGAAGGCGGCGAACCCGTGCGCATCGACGATTTGGCGCAGATCGAGGAAGTGCCGGCTAATTTCCTCGCGCAGATTCTCGGCGAGTTGAAGAACGGCAAACTGGTAGTGAGCCGGCGCGGTATCCAAGGCGGATTCCTCCTCGCACGCGCGCCGGACCAAATCACGCTCTACGACATCATTCAGGTGATCGAAGGCGACCTGCTCGAACTTAGCGGCAACCACGGCGGCAAATCCGGCCGGCGCATCCGCGACATCTGGAACGAAGTGCGTGGAGCCGCTGCCGCCACGGCCAAGTCCTACACGCTGGAACGCATGGCCACAAAGACCGAAGTCGGGATGTATTACATCTAGGGGGACGTTGTGGCGGACTTTGTCGAGTAGAGCGTGGCTGATTCACTCGCGTAATACCAACGCCCCGTAGCTTTTAGACTTCCCATGGCGGGAAGAACCGGGCAAGTTTGGGCATGGCAAGAACACTTCCTGAATTGGGTGCAACGGTGGTGGCGGAGATCGAGGCGGCGTGGGCCGAGCCGCAGCCGGA
>JAUXXD010000214.1 GCA_030681265.1 Candidatus Didemnitutus sp.
GATGAGCAGACCGCGCCACGGCTCCTCCGCGGCGCTGAAACACAGCACCTGCTTCCCGTCGAAACAAACGACTTTGGCCCCGAACATCGAACGCAGCAGGAAACTCGGTTCGCTTTCCAACGGTTCCCATAGCCACGCGTAGCGGTGGATTTTTTGTATAAGTTTGCGCGGGTGCGGCATGGTCGGATCAACGCAACGAGCCGAGGAGTGCCGCGGTTGCTTCGGGCTTGCGCCAGTGGGGATTGTGATCGCCAGCGAAAATTACCACCGGCCAACCGCGTTCCCGCGCGCGAGCGGCGGAGGCGGCGAAATCGTCTTCTTCCGGCTGCTTCCCAGAGTCGACGGTGAGGATGTAGGTGGCGGGAATCGCGCGCGCTGCTGGGTTGGTTAGTGCAATCGTGTCGGTAAACGTCTTGAGCGGATGCGGCACGTCCTGCGGATAGGATTTGTCCGCTTTCACCCACCACGGAATAATGAATCCGTCTTTGGCGAACTTGGTGAGATCGTTCGCGCCGCTGCGCAACGTCGCCACGCTGTCGCCGTCGTTCGGCAGGAGCGCGTCGAGGTAGATCAGTCGCGCAATGCGAGCGGGCACGCGATCCGCCACGCCAGAAATTACCATGCCGCCGTAGCTGTGGCCGACGAGGATGATGTCGCGGAGATTTTCAAAAAGGATCAGATTCACGACATCTTCGATGTGAGTTTCGAGGCCGATGTCGTCCGCCGAGAGATGCACGCGTTCACCGAGTCCGGTCAACGTCGCGCGGCGCACGTCGAAGCCTTGCTCGCGCAGCAGCGGCTCGACTTTGGAGAACTGCCATGCGCCGCCCCACGCGCCGTGCACCAAAAGCATGACGGGTGGCCGCGTGGCTGACTCGGCGGCGACGCTGACCGCGAAAAGTGCGCTGAGAAAAAGGAGTCGGATAATCATCGCAGGAGCGCACCGAGTGCGACGGCGACGTTGTCACGCTGGCGTGTGCTGTTCCAGCGGCAATTCGTGCAGTTTGAATTCCGGATTTTTTTCCGAGAAATAACGCATCGTCCAATCGTTGGGGAACAACATGATCGGCTGAGCAAATTTATCGGTGCCGAAACTGACGCCCGTGGCGACGACAAGTTTGGTGTAGTCGAACTCACCCCGATCGAGATTAAGCGGCGTGCCGTTGGCCTTTGTCACCCAACGCAACACCGTCCAAGGCGTCGGCGTGAGGCGCGACTCGGCGTTGTATTCACTTTGCAGACGCCATTGCACGACTTCGAATTGCAGCGGTCCGACGGCCGCGAGCAAAGTGGCGCCCGGCGGGGCGTTCTTGGCGTTGAACGATTGCACGACGCCTTCCTGCAGCAACTGCTCCAGGCCGGCGCGATATTTCTTCGCATCGCCCGTGTTCGGATTGGAAATGTAGGAGAACACTTCCGAGGGGAACCGCGGAATCTCATCGTAACAAATCGCACGGTCTGTCGTGAGTGTGTCGCCGATACCGAAGGAATCGTGGCCCACGAGGCCGATGACGTCGCCCGGCCACGCTTCGTCCACTGTCTCGCGTTCGCGTCCGAAAAGTTTGTGGGAGGAAGAGAGTCGCACTTGTTTGCCCGTGCGTTGGTGGGTCACGACGACATCGCGTTCGAATTTGCCGGAGCACACGCGCAAGAACGCGATGCGGTCGCGGTGTTTCGCATCCATGTTGGCCTGGATCTTGAAGATGAAGCCGGAGAACTTCGCGTCGTCCACCGGCACTTCGCGAGCGACGGTGGGCTGGGGCAGGCCGGGCACGGTGACCGTCACCGATTTACGCGGGGCGGGTGGCACGGAGTCTTGCAAGAATCCATTGAGCAAGAGTTCGATGCCGAAATTATTCACCGCGGAGCCGAAATAAACCGGCGTCTGTTGACCGGCGCGCACGGCGGCGAGATCGAAGGGATGGCCCGCGCCGTCGAGCATCTCGAGTTGTTCGGTGACTTCGCGATAGGTGTCGTCGTCCAATTTGCTGCGCACGAGTGGATCGTCGAGCGAGGTGACGCTGACCGGGGCGTGAAACCTGCCTCCGGGCACGCGTTCGAAGAGGTGAACTTGGCGGGTGCGGCGATCGAACACGCCTTTGAACGACGGTCCATTTCCGAGTGGCCAGATCACTGGTGACGATTGCAAACCGAGCACGCTTTCCAACTCGTCGAGCAGGTCCAGCGGGTTGCGCGTGGGCCGGTCGCACTTGTTCATGAACGTGAAAATCGGCACGCCGCGACGACGGCAGACTTCGAACAGTTTGCGCGTTTGCGTTTCCACGCCTTTGGCGGCGTCGATCACCATCAGGGCCGCATCGACGGCGGTGAGCACACGATAGGTGTCTTCGGAAAAATCTTTGTGGCCGGGCGTGTCGAGCAGGTTGACCGCGCAGCCGGCGAAATCGAATTGCAGCACCGTCGAACTGATCGAAATGCCGCGTTGTTTTTCCAATTCCATCCAGTCCGACGCCGTGGCGCGTTGGTTTTTGCGATCCTTCACTGCGCCCGCGAGATGGATGGCGTTGCCGTAGAGGAGGAACTTCTCGGTCAGCGTCGTCTTGCCCGCATCAGGATGCGAAATAATCGCGAAAGTGCGACGGCGGGCGATTTCCTGGGCGGGGGACATGGGACGTGACCAATAGGCTAGGCGGATGAGTGAAAAGTGAAGTTGGTCAGCAAACGCACGGTGGCGGGGGGAGGGAAGTCTTTTTTCAGTGCGCCATTGGCGTCGACCGGGGCGGCGGGCCGGCGGCAAGTCTGGCAGGGCGCGATAATTCACACTTCCTGTTCAAGTTTGGGTAGATTGTGCCGACAAGGGCAGGGTGGCTTCGCTCATCATCATCACATTCGTTGTCGGGTTCATCGTGACGGCCGCGGTGGCGTCCGTTCTCCTCGAGCATCGCGAGGGTGAATAATCGTCGGGTGAGTCGATAACGCCGCTCAATGTGCGGTCGTTTGTGGCGATGAGAAGGCATGCACTCAGTCAAACCATCGCGTTGGGCCAGTCTCCGCCGAGTGGTCTCACAATTCTGGGCGAATTGGCGCCAGAAGCGCACGCCACCGGCCGAGCGAGAATTTTTTGCTTCTGCGGAGAGACAATCCGGCAATGATGTCGGGCTGTGCTACTTTCACTTAAACTAAAACAGAACATCAAAGGGAGGGTGGTCGGTGGCCATCCGTGGGTTTTCGCGAACGAAATCGAAGAGTCGTTGCCGGCGGAACATGACGGCGCGGTCGTCGAATGCCGCGACCGCACCGGACGTTTCCTCGGCGTAGGCATCTACAATTCGCGTTCGCAAATCATCTGGCGGCGCCTGAGTCGCGACCGGGTGAGTTTGGACGAAGCGTATTTGCGCAACGCGATCATGCGCGCTCTGGCCAAGCGGCAAGGCATGGGTGATTTCAAGCGTCTGATTTGGTCCGAGTCGGACGATTTGCCCGGCGTGGTGGTGGACCAATTCGGCGCTGCATTAGTGGTGCAGTTGCAAACGCTCGCGATGGATCGTTGCAGTGCGATTTTGGGCGATTTGTTGGCCGAACTCAGCGGTGCGGCGGAAATTATCTTCCGCAACGATTCTAATCTGCGCCGACTGGAAGGATTGCCGACGGGCGTGCACACGCGTTCGGGTAATCCGTGGGAACCGCGCTGGGCCAACATCGACGGCTTCGATTACTGGCTTGATTTGCAACAGGGGCAAAAGACCGGATTTTTCCTTGATCAGCGGCAACAACACACGGCCATCGCCAAGCATGCGGCGGGTCGGCGCGTGTTGGATACATTCTGCAATCAAGGAGCGTTTGCGCTCCATTGCGCCCGTGCTGGCGCCACGCAAGTGCTCGGACTCGACAGCTCCGAAGATGCGATCGACCAGGCGAAGAAGAACGCGACGAAGAATCAAGTTTCAGCCACTTTCGCAGTGGCGAACGTCTTCGATTGGTTCACGCAGCAACGTGAGCAGGCGGCCGCGTGGGATATGATCATCCTCGATCCGCCACCCTTCGCGAAATCGAAGAGCGCGCTGGAAAACGCGTTGCGCGGTTACAAGGAACTGAATCTGCGCGCTATGAAGGCGCTCGCGCCCGGTGGTTTACTCGCGACTTACACGTGCTCGCACCACATGCATGACGTTGAATTGCGCCACGTGATTGCTGGGGCGTCGAGTGACGCCAAGCGACGAGTTCACATCGTCGAATGGTGCCACCAACCCACGGATCATCCCGTGCTAGCGACGATGCCGGAGAGTGAATACTTACGCGGCTACTTGCTCCGGGTCGAATAACGGGACGCCGCTCCTCAGCTACTGCGACATATGGCTGGCGGCACGCGCGGTGCCGTTGACCTTACCGCTGTTTCGCCGCGTCGTCTAGGTTACGGCGAGCGATGCGCAGCTGTTCGATCTCAGCGGCCATGAGGTTCCGTTCCTCGAGCGTGGCCGGACGCCGCATAGCCTCGAGGACCATGCGTTCCTGCTCGAGCAGCATGACGCGGCTGGCGGCAACGGCGGAAAGATGGTCGGCGGAATTACCACCGAAAATGGCCGCGGCGCGGGTGAGCTTCTCGTTGTTGAGGGTCTTATCGAGATCGGTGGATTTGATCTGTTTGCTTGCGCGGGCGATCAGTTTGTCCACGCGGGCGATCTCCCTGTCAATCTGCCTGCCCCGTTGAGCGGTGACTTCGAACTTGGGCAAGACCACTGGCGCGTCTATCGGCTTCGTTGGTGGCGGTGGGGCTGTGTCCGCAGCAAGACCGCCGATAGTCGCGGCCAGAAAGGCAAGCAGGAGAGCATAGTGTCGGAGTGATCTCACGCGCAGTATGGTTGTCGCGTCAGGCAGGTGAGGCAAGGGTGTTGGTTTGTGGGCGGACTAAAGTTTGAGACCACGAGAAGGCCGAACCCCGGAAGAAGTTCGGCCTTGGGGCAGTGTGTAGTTGCGCGGCGGCCGTAAGCGCCGGCGCAACAAAATCAGAGTTTGCCGCCGTAGATCGCGTTTTTGCCTAGTTCCTCTTCGATGCGGAGGAGTTGGTTGTATTTCGCGACGCGGTCGGTGCGACACAGCGAGCCGGTCTTGATCTGGCCGGCGTTGGTCGCGACCGCGATGTCGGCGATGGTGACGTCTTCCGTCTCGCCCGAACGATGGGAAATGACGGCGGTGTATTTCGCTTCCTTGGCCATTTCGACGGCGTCGAAGGTTTCGGTCAGCGAACCGATTTGGTTCACCTTTACGAGAATCGAATTAGCGGTGCCGGTATCGATGCCGCGCTTGAGGAAGTGGGTGTTGGTGACGAACAGATCGTCGCCGACGAGTTGCACATTTTCACCGATGGCGTCGGTGAGTTTCTTCCACGTCGTCCAATCGGATTCGGCGCAACCGTCTTCGATCGAGATGATCGGATACTTTGCCGTGAGTTCGCGGTAGAAGTTGACCATGTCGTCCCCGGAGAGGGAGCGACCGTCGGATTTTTTGAAAACGTAACGGTTCTTTTCTTTGACGTAGAATTCCGAGGCGGCGACATCGAGGGCGAGGTGGATGTTTTTGCCCAACTTGTAGCCGGCGGCTTTGACGGCCACGGCGATGATGTCGAGTGCGGCTTCTGTCGAAGCGAGTTTGGGAGCGAAGCCACCTTCGTCACCGACAGCGGTAGCGAGACCCTTTTCCTTCAACACCTTTTTCAGGGTGTGGAAAATTTCCGCGCCCATCCGCAAGGCTTCGCGGAACGAATTGGCGCCGGTCGGCATGATCATGAATTCTTGGAAATCGATCGGAGCGTCAGAGTGTGCGCCGCCGTTCATGATGTTCATCATTGGCACCGGTAGCACTTTGGCGTTCGGTCCACCAAGGTAGCGATAGAGCGGCAAACCGACGGCGTGGGCCGCGGCGTGAGCGGTCGCCATGGAGACGCCGAGAATCGCATTGGCGCCGAGCTTCGATTTCGTCGCCGTGCCGTCGAGTTTTAGCATCGCATTGTCCACCGCGACTTGGTCGGTGGCGTCCATGCCGATGAGCGCGGGCGCCAGGTGGGCTTTGACATTGGCGACGGCTTTGAGCGTGCCTTTGCCGAAGTAGCGTTTCTTGTCGCCGTCGCGTAATTCGAGCGCTTCGTGTTCGCCGGTCGATGCCCCGGAGGGCACAGCGGCGCGGCCAAGGTGGCCGGAAGCGAGGCGAACATCGACCTCGACTGTGGGATTGCCGCGGGAATCGATGATCTCGCGGGCGGTGATGGCGGTGATGGTTGTATTCATCAAAAAAGAGATTGGTGCGGAGAAATGAACGGTGCGCGTAGCCTCGCCGGCGCGCGGTGATCGGCCTAGGTGTAAGGAGGACGAGCCAGCCCGATGTGGATAAGGAAGCGGCTCAACAGGCTGGGCGGACGAGGCCTGAATTGTTCTGGCAATTGCTCGGCGTGACCGTGACGGATCGCCGCGCCAATCGGAGTGCCGCCGTTGTAATTGCGGATCATCATCGTCGTGCGGTTGAAAAAATCCCGCGGGATTTGATTGAGATGACCTTCGACCGCGGCGGCGTGGAGTGGCGTGTCGCCGAAATCGTTGCGCGAGATCAGTAAATCAATGCTGAGGCAATTGGGTGGAATCTGATTAAGAAAACCGGATTCCGCAGCTGCATGGATGACTGTGTAACCGGCCTTGCTGGCGAGGAGGAGATTGTCGTGAGTAAGCAACTCAGCCGGAATCTGATCTAAGTGGCCGGAAATCGCCGCGGCATGGAGCACGGTGTCGTGATTGGCTGTAGTGGTGAGCAGATTATCGGCCGTAAGAAATTCCGTCGCGACTTGATCGAGGTGGCCGTTGAAGACGGCGACATGGAGCACGGTTTCGCCGCTGATATTCTGCGCGGTGAGCGTATCGCGATTGAGAAACTGGCGAGGGAACCGATCGAGCGTGCCAGCCTCGGCCGCTTCGTGCAGGAGCGTGTTGCCGTGGTCGGTTTTCTGCATGACGCTTTCGAGCGTCAACAGGCCTGCGGGCACCTGATCCAACGCGCCGGCGGAAGCCGCCAAATGCAACGGGGTAAAGCCGCTGTTGGAGCGAATCAAAAGGTATTCCAGCGACTGGCATTCGGCAGGTATTTGCGCCAAGCGACCGCTGCGCGCTGCCAAGTGAATCGGCGTGTAGCCGGCGTCGTTTTTCAACGCCAGCGTCTTTGGCGTTAGCGCACTTTGGGGCAACTGATCCATCGAACCGTATTTGGCTGCCATATGCAGCGGCGTGTTGCCCGACGCATTGCGTTGAGTGAGATTCTCCCGCGAAAGTTCGTCAACCGGGATGAGGGGAAACGTGCCTTCACGAGCGGCGGCAAAAAAATCGAGTGAGGCCATGCGAATTTGTTTAGCAAATCAGCCCTTAACACCTTCAGGCAACCCAATTTCCGGTCGATGACAGGCGTGTTTGAGTTTGCCACGCAATTTTCACCCAACAAGCTACCCCATGATGACCGACACGCCTGGTAGTTCGACTGCACAAGTAACGAAAAACGGCTCAGTGTTACTCGTGGATGACGAGAAGGCGCTCAGTGCACTTTACGCTGAAGCACTTGGAGCACTTTTCGAGGTCGATCTCGCCACCTCGACTCGCGAAGCCGGCTTCTTGCTTAACAAAAAAACCTACAAGGTGCTGGTTTGTGATCACCTGATGCCGGGCGGCAATGGTTTGAGTTTTCTGGTGCACGTCCGGGAGGAATTCCCCAACACGCAACGCGTGCTCGTTACCGGTTACATGAAGCCCGAAATGCTCCTGCGCAGCGTCAACGAAGCGGCGCTTTATCGCTATTTGCTCAAGCCGGTTTCGCTCCCGGAATTGGTTAAGACCGTGCAGGAAGCGGCCAAGCTCTACGATCAGGCGGTCGCGAGCGACTGAGCCTGGAAGCCGTCCCATTTGCTCTCACTCGGCATGCTGCAAGCGCCGGTAGAGTAACACGTGAGTAGAGAATAAGAGCGGCACGAGAAATGTCGGCAACAGGCTGAGGGGCAGGTAAGTGAATACGCGTAACTGCGTGCTGTCAGTGAACGCGAGTTGGGCCGCGGTGATGACGACAAAGAGCAGGCCGAAGAATCCGACCACATTCCAAAGTGAAATTGCTTTGCGTCGCATCGACTCGCGCATCGGCAGGACGCAGATCAGGACAGCGGACACCGCAACCAGAATTTCGCTCCAACCCGCGGGAACGGCGAAGTGCGAAGGCAAGAGTCCGCGCTCGGGCAATTCGAGCATATAGAAACCCACCAAACGCGTAACATGCAGTAGGAGGAAGATGCGCAAATCGAGCCCCGCGAGCCAGGCGCACAATGCCTCACTGCGGTGTGCTACGACCAACACGGCCAACGTTAATGTCAGCATCAGCGCTGGGAGAACGAAGGCGTGTTTTCCGGCGAGCAGTTGAAAGTTGCCGACGAGCACCGCGGCGATCAGCCAAAGCCAAAGTGTGACCCGAATGGTAATGGGCGTGGTCATGAATGTTGTGAGAAAAGCGGTGGAATGGGGAGAGGCGGAAAGGCCGGTGAAATCGGCTCAGTTTTCCCGGATCAAGGTGCCGTGTGCTGGGGCGACTTTTACCGTGAAGTGACGCAACTGTTCGGGCGCCTCCACGAGTTTTACGCCGCGGATTCGATCCTTCAATGCATTCACGTGAAGCAACACTTCTGCGAGATAATCGACGTGACTTTGCGTGTAGACGCGGCGCGGGAAAGCGAGCCGCACCAGCTCCATCGGCGCGGGTTTTTCGCTGCCGTCGGGTTGCCGTCCAAACATCACCGAGCCGATTTCGACCGAGCGCACGCCGCCTTCGAGATAGAGTGCGCAAGAGAGGGCCCATGCCGGATACTCGTCTTGCGGAATATGCGGTAACATCGCGCGCGCATCGATGTAAACTGCG
>JAUXXD010000219.1 GCA_030681265.1 Candidatus Didemnitutus sp.
GGGAAACCGGTTTCGCGAATCAGCTCGTAGGCTCGATACACTTGGCGAGGCGTGTGCTGGCGCCCAAGGCCATCCAGTAAAGCTTCGTCGAAGCTTTGCACGCCCAGCGAAATCCGTGTTACACCCAAATCGCGCAACGCCCGCAAGCGTTCCGCCGTGACCGTGGCAGGGGCCATTTCGACGGTCCACTCACGGGGAACAGCACCGCAAAAATCCAGCATGGTTCGCCCCAATTGCTCCAGCTCACCCGCCCGCAGCAGTCCGGGCGTTCCGCCGCCCCAAAATGCCGTTTCCACCCTTCGCCCGCCACGGTCAACCAACCGAGTTTCACTCGCAATACCGGCCAAGTAGCGCGGCACGGCATCCGCCTTCGGCACGGTCTGATAAAATGCGCAAAAATCACACGTCGTCGCACAAAACGGCACATGCACATAGACCCCGAGTGTAACCTCCGCTGCGGGCGGTTTGCCGCCCGCAGCAGCAACTCGCTCTGACTGAGACTTTTCTTGCCCTAAAGGGAACACGGCCATTAAATTTACGTAAATTAATGTCTAGCCAACGGCCTGCGTGCCAGGGCGCAATCTTTTCCCATGAATCTCACACCCTCTCTTTTTCGCCGCGGCGCCGCTCTGCTGGTCGCAATCAGCGCGCTCTGGTTTCTCACCGGTTGCCAAACGCTGATGATCGTCAACATGACACCGGAGCACTTACCGGCGAACCCTTCGCAAATCTACACGATCACGGCGACATTCGAACCCAAGGTCGACAACGTCGATCCAACGTCCATTCGCCCACGCATCATCATCGACGGCCAATTCCACGAAATGTCCAAGAGTGCGGCCGCCAATGTTTGGGAGTTCGACTACCACGTGCCGGTCGGCCGGACCACGGCGTCTTACTACTTCATTGTTTTCTATTCCTTTAAGAATTCCCCCGCTGGCGCACGTCCGACGGAAATGTATTCCGGTCTGCAAAATCTCAACATCGCTGATCGCTACGTGATTCGCGCCGAAGCTACCCGCGCGCCGGTCGGCGCTCGCGTCAGCGTGCTCGGCGCCGGATTTAGTCCGCGTGATGTCGTTTATTTCGATCAGACACCCACGCGCACAATCTTCGAATCGGGCAGTTCGCTCAGTTTCTTTGTGCCTTCGGTCCCAGCCGGACAAAGCTATCAACTCCGTGTCACCGGCGGCGGTGATACACTGAATGTCGGCTCCTTCCGCGTCGACGCCATCAGCTTCGACGTATCGCCCAGTGCTTTGGTGCTACGCTCGGGCGAGCAACAAGCGCTCACTTTCACCCTGCCCCAACCGGCTCCTGCCGGTGGTATGCTCATCGACGTGACCACCGACATTCCCGCCAGCATCGTGATGGCTGAAGTCATGGTGCCGGCTGGCCAATCCAGTGCGACCGTCATCGTGCTCGGCGGAAAACCGGGCGTCGGCGCATTGTTTTTCAAGAGCAGCTCAGGTGAAACTATCATCCCCGTGACGGTGTCGGCCAAGTAACAATTACGGCGTGGTGCGCGCGACCCACACAGTTCAGGATCAACCTGTTCCCCGGTGAAACCCAGTTCGTCCGCTCCGATGGCCGCGTTGCTTTTGCTCGGTTGCCTGTTCGGAACACTGTCCGGTGCGGTGCCCATCACACCGAATTCTTCACTCACGTTTAACGGCGTTAGTTACACCGAACGTTTTTCCAAAGGCGATCACCACCAATTGACTCCTCGCGGTCAAAAGGTGCTGGAGAAACGCATCGATCTGTTGACGATCGTTCATCACCGCAGTGTGAAAACCAAGGAAGCGCTCGCGTCGTTGGCTAAGGAAATGCTGAGCGAATTCGCGGCGCAAAAAGCGGTGATGATCAAGACCGCCACCGTGCCAATGACCCCGTCACATCCGCCAGAATTTCTGTTGGTCGCCGCGTTGACCAAAGCGGAACTATTCGAAGTTATCTTTACTCGCCTTACCCTCACCAACGAAGGCGCGGTGGTCGTTTCCTTTTCGCATCGCGAAAAGGGTCGAAACGCCGGCCACCAAATGGATGCCTGGATGACCAAGACCGCCGCGCTGACGGAGCATGCTTTGCTGACTTGGCAGGAAATTCCGCCACCGAGTTCGCGTTAAACCGTCACTTCGCCGGTTCGAGTTTCAACTTCACATACACCGCGCGGTGGTCGCTCGCTTCACGCGCGCCTGGCCCATCATAAATTTGTGCGGTGCCTTTGCGTTCCACGAATGGCTTCAAGCCGGCAGAGACCATAATGTAGTCGATGCGACTGTAACTGTCTTCGCGACGAAACGCATGCGTCCACGTGTCACCGCGTGAATCATACGCGCGCAAAATTTCGCCAATCTCCGTCTGGCCGCGCTTCTGCATCGCCTTAACAGGTCGCTTGGTTCGCGTATCATTCCAATCCCCTGTCACGATAAATTTCACTGCGCTCGGATCCGGAAAACGTTTAAGCACCAAGTCGCGCACGGCTTCCGCCTCCGCCGCGCGTTGCGTTGCTCCCTCGGGGTCGTCTTTGCGCTCGGTGCGACGGCTCTTCAGATGCACCACGAAAATCGTCAGGTCGCCTTCGTTGGTAGCGACGGTCACTTCGAGGACGCCCCGCTTCACCAGGTCGGACTTGCCGAACAATTTGATCGGCACTTCGCTGTGTTGGCCGACGTTCTTGAAGGGGATTTTGGAAAGGAAAGCGACGTGGCGTTCAGTATCGGCGGCACTGAGCACGATCGCGTGCGGATAGTCCTGTCCTTCCGCCTTTAAATCGCGCTGCAACTCCTCAAGAAACGGCGCCCGTCCCATTTCTTGCAGAGCGAGAATGTCCGGTGCAAAACCAGCGATCGCCTTACGGAGAGCCTTCTTCTCGGCCTCGGGTTTCGGATACGCTTTGCGGAATGCGCCATCGGCCATGCGGTCGGTGACGAGGTAATTCTCGACATTGTAAGTGCCGACCGTGATGGCCGATACGACCGAGGTCAGTAAGAGCGTTACGATTGCGAATGCTGTGCCGCGCAACCAACCGCGGCGTGACGCGAAAATTTCGAACTGGGGGAATTTCATAGAAAGGAGGAAGTCTAAGGGTTAGCGGCGCAATGAGCGTTCGCGTTCAATGATCGTCGGATGGGAGTAATAGACCGCACTGTAGAGCGGATGTGGCGTCAAGTTGGTCAGATTTTTTTGCGCGAGTTTGCGCAGGGCGCCGACCATCGGTGCGGCGGAATTTAGCGCTGCCTTCGCGAACGCATCCGCTTCATACTCGTGCTTGCGCGAGATCCAGTTGCCGAACGGCGAAAACCAGAACGTCACCAAGCCACCAAGGAGCCCGAAGAGCAAAAATGTCGGGGCGAGTGCACCGGCCGGCAACCCAAACGTCGCGTTGAACCACGGCGCTTGCGCCAGCCACGCCACGACACCGAAGGCCGCGAGTTGCAACACCGCACTCGTCACCAATCGCTGCGGAATGTGGCCGCGCTTGTAGTGCCCGATTTCGTGCGCGAGCACCGCTTCGAGTTCGGGCTGGGTCAATTGCGCCATGAGGGTGTCGAACAGCACGATGCGGCGGAAACGGCCGAAGCCGGTGAAAAACGCGTTGGAGTGCGCCGAGCGCTTGGAGCCGTCCATGACTTCGATCGTCTTCGCCTGGAAGCCGGTGCGATCGGCCAACGCAAGCAGTTGATCACGTTGTTCACCTGCAGTGAGTGGCGTCAATTTGTTGAACAGCGGCAGAATCAACTTCGGGTAAAGAACGAGCAGCAGCAGTTGAAAACCGAAGAGCAGCACGAAACCCCACACCCACCAAAATGGCCCCACCCACGCCACGAGCGCGAGCAAACCCCACGCGAGCGGGAAACCGAGCGCAATGCCAAGGAGCGTCGATTTGATGAAATCCGTTACCCAAAGGCCGAGCGTGCTCTTGTTGAAACCGAAACGCGCTTCAAGGCGGAATTGCTCCCACCAACTCAACGGCAGTCCCGGCAGTCCGAGCAAAATGCCGGTGCCAACCAAGAAGAGCGCCCCGCTCCAATTAGCCCCCGGCGCGAGCCCGTCGAAAAACTGCCACAACCACGGCAAGAGTCCGCTGAAGATCACCGCGACAAGCACGAGCGCATCGAAAACCAGCGAGAAAGAGGAAAATCGACTCTTCGCCAACGTGTAGTCGGCCGCTTTGGAGAAGGTCTCCTCGTCCATGATGTCCGACAGCGCGCCCGGCAATACGCCCGCATGCAGCCGCGTCTCATTTCGATTCAGCGCCTCCAATACTAACTGCGCAATCAAGCGGGCGGAAAGGAGGGCGATGACCAAGACGTGCAACCAATGCATGGCCGCCAGTCCAGCGGATTCTACCGCCGCGCCAATCTCAATCCGTGGTAAATCAATCCCTTGGAAAGATTGTTTGAAATCAGACTCTCCGGTCGCACAGTGACCCTGTGGAACCGGATAAAAACGCCAAACTCAGCTTCGAAAGCGCCCTCGATCGCTTGGAAACCATCGTTGACGCGATGGAACAAGGCGAGATTCCCCTCGCCGAATTGCTCAGCAAATACGAAGAAGGCTCCAAGCTCCTCAAAGTCTGCGAATCCCGCCTGAAGGACGCCGAACTCAAAATCGAGAAACTCAAAAAACAAAAAGATGGCTCCGCCGCATTCGAGGCGTTCGAGCCCACCCGCGCCGACTAAGCCGCGTTCCCCACTCGCCCTCCGAATGAGCACCCGCCTTCTCGACCGCATCAGCGGTCCCTCCGACGTCAAGTCACTCGCCCCGAGCGAGCTCCCGCAACTCGCGCAAGAAATTCGCGACGAAATCATCGCGGTCACCGCCAAGAACGGCGGTCACGTCGGCCCGAATCTTGGCGTCGTGGAACTAACCATCGCGCTCCATCGCGTCTTTCACACGCCGGACGATCAATTTGTCTTCGACGTCGCACACCAAGGTTACGTGCACAAGCTCCTGACGGGCCGCGGCGGCGAATTCTTCCGCAATCTCCGCAAGAGCAACGGCGCCTCCGGCTTTCTCTATCGGCGGGAGAGCGACCACGATTCCTTTGGCGCCGGCCACGCGGGCACCGCTCTGTCCGCCGCCCTCGGCATGGCGACCGCGCGCGATTTGCGCGGCAGCGACGAACACGTGGTCGCCGTCTGCGGCGACGCCGCCTTCACCTGCGGTGTGACGATGGAGGCGCTCAACAACATCGTTTCCTCCACCAAGCGTCTCGTCGTCATCCTCAACGATAACGAGTGGTCCATCGCCAAAAATGTCGGTGCCATTGCCAAATACCTCAACCGTCTCAGCACCAGTCCGACTTACAACAAACTCCACAACGACGTCGAAAAGTTCTTCCTCGGCCTGCCCCACGGCAACGAGATGAATCAGCTCTACACAAAGTGGAAACGCGAGACGAAGGACTTCTTCATGAACTCCTCGCTCTTCGAGAAGTTCGGTCTGCGCTATGTCGGTCCCGTTGACGGCCATAATTTCGACGAACTGATTAAGAATCTCGAATTCGCGCGCAGTTGTGATTCGCCCGTGCTGGTTCACGTGCTCACGAAAAAAGGCAAAGGTCTCGAAGCCGCCGTGGCGCATCCGGAAAAGTTCCACGGCGCGAGTCCCTACAATCCCGCCACGGGCGAGAATCCGAAAAGCGCGCCCAGCACGCCGCCAAATTTCCAAGATGTGTTCGGCTCTGCCCTGACCCAATTCGCCCGGAAGAATCCGAAAATTGTCGGCATCACCGGTGCCATGCCGAGCGGCACCGGACTCACGCAATTGAGCAAGGAAGTGCCCGCGCAATTTTTCGATGTCGGCATCGCGGAAGAACACGCCGTGCTCTTCGCCGCCGGCCTCGCGACCAAGGGCTTTCGGCCGGTTTGCGCGATCTATTCGACCTTCCTGCAACGCGCCTACGACATGGTGATCCATGACGTCTGTCTGCAAAATTTACCCGTCACATTCTGCATGGATCGCGCCGGCTTGTCCCCCAACGACGGCCCGACGCACCACGGTTTGTTCGACCTCTCGTATCTCCGCTGCGTGCCGAACGCCGTCGTGATGCAACCGAAGGACGAAGACGAACTCACCGACATGCTGCACACGTCGCTCGCGTTACCGTCGCCGACGTTCATTCGCTACCCGCGCGGCGCCGGCACCGGCGTGAAAATCAAAGCGCAACCCACGACGCTCGCCATCGGCCAGGCCGAAGTGCTGCGCGAAGGTTCCGATATCATGATTTGGGCGCTCGGCAGCATGGTGACCGAAGCGCACATCGTCGCCGACCGCATCGCGCGCGTCGAGGGTTTGTCGGTCGGCATCGTCAACGCCCGCTTCGTCAAGCCGCTCGATCGCACGCTCCTCCTCAATCCAGCCGCGACCAGTCCCCTCATTGTCACGATGGACGACCACGTGCTCGCCGGCGGATTCGGCAGCGCGGTGCTGGAAGCGGTGCATGAAGCTGACTGCCCGGCGACGGTTGTGCGCATCGGCTGGCCGGACAAGTTTGTGGAACACGGTTCCAGCGTCGAATCACTCCGCGCCGCCTACGGACTCTCGACCAACGACATCGTGCTCAAGATCAAAGACCGCTACCGCAGCCGCGGCACCGCCAGCGTCGCAGCGGAAGTGTGAGAGCGGTAAACGGAGGAAACGTAATGATCTTCGCTCTTCCCGGCATGGGCGCTGATCATCGAATGTATGTCGGTCCTTGGTTACGGCTCGCGAACTGCCGATTCCTTGATTGGCCTACAGAATCAACTGACGTATCCATCGATGCGCTTGCACGTCACATCGTCGAAAAGGAGCACATCTGCGACGGCGCGATTATCATCGGCTCTTCACTCGGTGGGATTGTTGCCTGCGAAATCGCCAAAATCCGGAAGATCGAACATCTCTTCCTCATTGGTAGCGCACAAAAAGCGGAAGAAATCAGTGGCTTTCTCCGAGCCATTCATCCCCTAGTGGATTTAGCACCAATGGCATTTATTCAACGCGCAAGTGGCAAAATGCCTAACGAACTCTGCCAGATGTTCAGAGATACTGATGCGCAATTTGTCCGCAATATGTGTCGCGCCATTTTTACATGGGACGGATTGCCTGATAAATTGACTCAAGTTCACCGACTTCATGGCCGCCACGACTTAGTTATTCCTCCTCCGCAAGGCGTCGGTGATTTGCTCAGCGGAGGCCACCTGCTTGCCATGAGCCACGCGGAGGAATGCGTGCAGTTTATCGAGTCGCAGCTATCATCCCAGACTTGTCCGTCTGAGCGCCCGATTTAATTTCACGGATGAATCCAAGAAAAAAGCCGCGCTTCAGGCGCGGCTTTTGCATTTGGAAAACTTGAGTGACGATCAGTTTTTGCCGCCGCACTTTTCACATTTTTTGCTCTCTTTGGCCGCTTCGAGGCAGCAAACGTGGTCGCACTTCTCGCCTTTTTTCTCTGCTTTGACGCAGCACTTGGCTTCTTTCGGTTCCTTGTTTTCCGCAGCATCGGCAAACGCCAACGCGAACGCCACACCGAGGGCAAGAATAGCACACAATCTCACTATTTTCATGGGGATCTGGGGTTGAGGTGACTGAGGCAGAAAGGCAAAATGGAGCCAGAAAAAATTGGTGCGGGTAAGGGGAGTCGAACCCCTTTCTCAGCTTTGGGAAAGCCGCATAATAGCCGGTATACTATACCCGCGAAAGAACAGGCGGAGTTAGGCGGAGTCCGCGAACTCCGGCAAGTCATGAATAGTCGCGCCGCCCTTCCAGCGCGCTTTTTAGGGTGACCGCGTCCGCGTAAAGCACGCCTCCTCCACTCGGCAAACCAAAGCCGATACGTGTCACTTTCACCGCACCGCCCGCGGGCAAGCGTTCGGTGAGATAATGGCACGTCGCCTCGCCTTCGACGTCGTTCCCGAGCGCGAGAATCAATTCCTTGACCGTGCCCGCCGCCAACTGCGCGAGTAGCGGCGCGAGATTCAAGTCGTCGGGGCCGACGCCGCGGATCGGCGACAGCTTCCCGTGCAACACGTGATAAAGGCCGCGGTAGGCACTCGAACGCTCGATGGCCGCGAGGTCGGGGACGTTTTCCACCACGCAAACGGAGCCCGTGTGACGACGTTCCTCGGCACAAATCGTGCATTGCTCCGCTTCCGCGAGATTGCCGCACCGCATGCAACGGCGCACCGCTTTCGCGGCGGACTCGAGCGCGTTGATCAACTCCGGCAAGCGCTCCGGCTTCTCGACGAGGAGGTGCAGCGCCAAACGCTCCGCTGAGCGAAACCCGACGCCGGGCAATTGCTTGAGTTGCCGCTGCAGGTATTCGAGCGCGGGGGTCATGACCAAATTCGCGCGACGGTGCGCGGCTGAAGAGAGTGCGCGGCCCCGCGCCCTGCCCCGCCGCCGACTGGTCCCGTCGCATCCATCAGAACATGCCGGGCATTTGGAAAGCCGAGGAAATGCGCTGCATTTCGGCGTCGTTCAATTCCTTCGCCTTGGTGGACGCTTCTTGCACCGCCGCGAGTATCGTCTCGGCGACGACCTTCCCGTCTTCTTTCAGAAATTCCGCATCAAGCTGCAACGAGAGAAATTTTCCCGCGCCGTTAATCTTTACTCGGACGGCACCACCGCCGCTGGAAAAATCGAGTTCGCGCGCCTCGAGCGCTTTTTGCATCTCCTCGATTTGCCGCTGCATTTTCTGCGCTTGTTTGAGTAATTTGCCGACGCCTGCCATGATGCTTAGTGGGTTGAAACGAGGTGAAGGGCAATTGGGTCGCTGCTGCTTGGTCGAGGCAAGGCTAGAGTTGGCGCAGGAGCGCAGCGTAACCCGCACGATAGTCCGGATATGTCGGTGCCCAACCCATGACGCGCCGAATTTTGGCGTTCGCGATCACCCGATCGGGCGTCGGCTCACCACGGCGTGTCCGCGCGACGGCGGCATCGCCAAACGTCGGCGGTGCGACGGACAACTGTCCCGCCAACCACGTCACCACTTCGCCTTTGGTCGCTGGGTGACCGTCACTGAGATTGAAGGTATCGCTCCGCCCCATCTCCGGCGCGGCGAGACACGCGAGCAGCGCGCCGACAACATCGTCGCGATGAATCAAATTCAACCGCACGTGGGGTTCGCCCGGAAACGCCGTCTGGCCCGCGCGCAACGCATTGAGCAAATAATGCCGACCCGGTCCGTAAATTCCCGCGAGGCGCAACACGAACCAACGTCGCACCTTCGGCGACGCGCGCGGCAACAACGCCTCCGCTTCGGCAAGAATCCTGCCGGTCGGCGATGTCGGCTCAGTCGGCGCGCTCTCATCCACTGTCGCTCCCCCGCTCTGCGCATAAACGCCCGTGCTGCTGGTGTAGAGTAACGACGCGAGCGGCTCCGCGCGCCGCTTTGTCCACGTCAAAACCGACTGTAATCCGTTCACGTAGGATTGACGATAACCTTCCGGAGTCGGCGCGGCGGCGCTCACCGTGCAAATCGCCGCGCCCACCTCGTCGCCGAGTTGTGCGTGCCACGAGTGGTCCGCTAAATCGGCAATAATTGTCTCGATTCCCAACGTGTTCAACTCGGCGGCGCGGTCGCGATTGCGCGTCAACGCCACCACCGCCACCCCGCGCACGCGCAAGGCCACCGCCAACGCCGTGCCGACGTAGCCGCAGCCGAAGATCGCCGCGCGTTTGACGGGGAATGGTGTCATCAGGACGGCACTAAGGCACAGGCGGCGCGCAAACTGGACAAAAAAGTTCGTCGTCCGCACAGCGACGTTTAGCGTGCGGACATGCCCACTGCTCTTGTGCTACTGGCCGATGGATTTGAGGAAATCGAAGCGTTTGCGCCGGTCGATTTGCTCCGGCGTGCCGGAGTCGAGCTAACGGTAGCGTCGCTCGCTGAGAATCGTCACGCCACGGGCCGCAGCGCGATTGTGGCGCACGCCGACGTGGCGTTGAGTGCCGTCGGCGAACAATTCTTCGACCTCGTCTTCCTGCCCGGAGGCGCGGGTGTTGTCGGTTTGCGGGCGGATGCGCGGGTGGTGGCTTTGTTGCAACGGCATGCCGCCGCGGACCGATGGTTGGCGGCGATTTGCGCGGCGCCGACCGTCCTAAACGATGCAGGACTATTGCAAGGCCGGCGCTACACCGCGCATTTTTCTGTCGCAGGCGAATTAGGGGAAATTCTCGCCGACCAACGCATTGTAACTGACGGCCGCCTCACGACCTCGCGCGGGGCCGGGACCGCGGTCGAATTCGGTCTGCATTTGGTGGCCCTCTTGGTCTCAGCTAGCAAAGCGGAAGATGTAAGCAAAGCCATTTGTTTCTAGGGATTTGCAGGAAAAAGCGCATTGCCAGCACCTTTCCCTTTCAATTGGCTCCATCTAGGCCGATTAGGCCTATCGGTTGGCATCCGAAACCAGTTCACCCCTACCCCAGCGCCTCTCGTTTGCAGAAGCGACCCGGCGAAGCATGCGTAGTGGGTTTCCCCTATGTGCGGAATAGCAGGCGTTTTTGCACCCAATCTGGATCCGACGCAGCGTGAACAAGCGGTGACGCGGATGATCCGCGCGCAGCATCACCGCGGACCCGACGATCAAGGGCTGTATTCGCAAGGTCCGATCACAATCGGCATGGCGCGATTGGCGATCATCGATCCAGCCAACGGCCGACAACCGATGCACAGCGCCGATGGCCGGTTCACGATTGTTTTCAATGGCGCGATCTACAATTACCGCGAGTTGCAGGCGGAGTTGCGCGCCGCTGGCTGGCCATTTCGCACCAACTGCGACACGGAGGTGCTCCTCGCGGCGTATGCGCTGCGCGGGGCCGCGTGCCTGCCACAGTTGCGCGGCATGTTCGCCTTCGCCGTCTGGGACAAGGAAAAGCAAACGCTCTTCGCGGCTCGCGGCCCACTCGGGATTAAGCCCCTCTACTACGCGCGCCTGCCCCATGGCGGATTGCTGTTTGGCTCGGAGTTAAACGTGCTGCTCGCGTCCGGGCTGGTCGAACGCGAAATCGACCTGAGCGCCGTCGGCGAATACCTCGCGCGCTTCAGTATTCCCGCGCCGCGCACACTTTATCAAGGTCTGCAAAATCTGCCGCCCGGCCACTGTCTGGAAGTCTTGCCTAACGGCCGACTGAAAACCGAGGCGTGGTGGACCATGCCGTTGCCGGCGCAACCTGCCGTTCGCTCGCTCAATTACTCGGACTTCGTGCGCGGCCTGCGCGCACAGCTCGAGGACACCATTCGCGCACACCAAGTCGCGGATGTGCCGGTCGGCGCGTTTCTGTCCGGCGGCATGGATTCCAGCGCCATCGTCGGTTTGATGGCGCGGACGGGTGCAAGTCAGCTCAAGACTTTTTCTTTGATCTTCGAGGAACCGGGCTATTCGGAAGCGAAAAGCGCGCGGATGGCGGCGAAAACCTTTGGCACCGAACATCACGAATTTCTCCTGACCGGCGCGCAACTGGCGCAGGATTTGCCGCGTATCCTCGCGACCTTCGACCAACCGACTGGCGATGGGATCAACACTTTCTACGCGAGCCAGATGGCGCGCGCCGGCGGGGTAAAAGTCGCATTGTCCGGTCTCGGCGGCGACGAACTTTTCGGGAGCTACCCGTCGTTTCGCGATTTGCCGCGACTCAACTCGCTCTTGCCGTGGTGGCGCAAACTCCCGCAGGGATTGCAGAAGCGCATCGTCGTGGGACTTCGCTCCCGCACCGGTGCACGCGCGCTGAAACTCGCGGATTTTCTCGCGTCAGCGCGCGACTTGCACGAACTCGCGTCGTTGCAGCGCCGTGTTTTGCCGGAAACCGTCCGGCTGTCGCTCCTCTCACCCGAAGCGCGCGCCCATGCTGAGCGGCTAGGACCGCATCATCCGCTGCTGGATCAATTCGCAGGCGACCTTATCGGGGCCGACGCGTTTCAAATTATCAGCGCGTGGGAGCTGCGCACTTACATGGCCGATGTGCTGCTGCGCGATAGCGACGTGTTCAGCATGGCGCACTCGCTCGAATTGCGCGTGCCGTTCGTCGATCCGGTGTTGCTCGGTTGGCTGTGGCCGCAACCCGCGCATTTCAAACGCGACCCGCATTTCCCGAAGCGCGCCCTTGCCGATGCGGTCACCGATGTCGTGCCGACGGCGATCCGCCACCGGCAGAAGAAAGGATTCGCGTTGCCGTTCGGACTCTGGATGCGTCGGGAATTGCGCCCCTTTCTGGACGAAACGTTTTCCAACTCCTCCCTCGCCAACTGTCCGTGGTTCGACACCGCCGCAGTGCAAACAAACTGGCATGAATTTCTCGCCGGCACCGACACGCGGGCGTGGTCGCGCGTGTGGACGATTGCCGTGCTCATCGCGTTGGTGAATCGCCCCAGTCCGCCACGCTCATGAAGACGATTCTCCTCAGTCCCGAACTTTTCCTCGGCGAAGGTGGCATCGCGCGCATCATGCGGCTTTACTTGAAGTCGCTCTGCGAACTTGCCGCGCCGAGTGAGCCGGTGGTCGCCATCGTGCTCAATGATTTCCCGGGCCACGATAGCAAGCTGCCGCGCTACTCCACGCCCGCATTGCAAGCCATCCTTGGTTGCTCCCGCAGCAAGTGGCGCTTTGCCCGCGCAACGCTCAGTCAGGCGCAACGTGACGCGCGCATCGTCTGCGGTCACTTGCACCAATTGCCCATCGCCTGGCTCGCGCAGCGGCTCAACCCCGGCCTCGCCTACTACCTCGTCGCCCACGGCATCGAAGTCTGGCGGCCCTACTCCGCGCTCGAAGTGCGCGCGATGCGCGGCGCGACGGCGATTTGGTGTATCAGCGAATACACGCGGCGGCAGATGTTGCGTTTCTGTCCGCAACTCGACCCGCGTCGCTTGGTGGTCGTGCCGAATACGTTCGATCCGTTTTTCACGCCGACCGCGTTGCCGCCGACCGTGCCCACGCCCGGCGCGCCGAAACTGCTCGTCGTCTCTCGGCTCGCGACCACCGATACCTACAAGGGCATCGATACCGTCATCGAAGCCATGCCAGCGTTCCTGCGCCAGCATCCGCACGCGCAGTTGCGTATCGTCGGCGGCGGCAACGATGTGCCGCGCCTGACGGCGCTGGTGGCCGCGCTCCACTTGCAACAGGCGGTCACGCTCACCGGCATCATCGATGACGCCGCGTTGCGTGCCGAGTATGCCAACTGCGACGTCTTCGCACTGCCGAGTCGCAAGGAAGGCTTCGGCCTCGTTTATCTCGAAGCGATGATTTACGGCAAGCCGTGTCTTGGCGCCCGGGCCGGTGGTGCGCCAGAAGTGATCAACGACCACGTCGGGGTGCTCGCGGATTACGGTAATATTCCGGAAATTGCCGTGGCGCTCGACGATTTGGTGCGCCACCCTCGCGATGCCGCCACGATTCGGGCTCACGCGGATTCCTTCGACTTCACCCATTTCACCGCACGTCTCGCCCACGCCCTCCGTTGATGCATTCCCCGGTCGAACTCCCCCCCCTCGTCATCGAAGCCGGTCGCGGCGAACGCCACTATTGGCGCGATCTGTGGCGCTACCGCGAGTTACTGGGCTTTCTCGCGTGGAGCGATATCGCCGTGCGCTACAAGCAGACCGTGCTCGGCGCGGGCTGGGCACTGGTGCAACCGGCGATCACGCTGGCGGTGTTCACCTTCATCTTTGGCCGACTCGCCAAAATGCCCGCGGGCGATGTGCCGTATATTCTCCTCGTCATGTCCGGCCTGTTGCCGTGGCAGTTTTTTTCCAATGCATTGAGTGGCGCGAGCAACAGTCTGGTGAGCAACACGCACCTGATTGCGAAAGTTTACTTCCCCCGGCTGATCGTGCCGCTCTCCGCGCTGGCGGTGGCCATGATTGATTTTCTGTTCGTCGCTTTGCTCGCCGCGCTCGTCTTCGCTTGGCAAGGCTACCTGCCCGACTGGCGCATTATTTTTCTGCCTGTCTTTACGCTGTTGGCCCTCCTGGCGGCGCTTGGCGCGGGACTTTGGCTGACCGCCCTCACCGTGCGCTACCGCGATTTTCGCTTCATCGTGCCGTTTATGCTGCAGGTCGGACTTTTTCTCACACCGGTCGGCTTCAGCACGAGCAACCTGCCAAACTGGCGCGAATTCTTCGCGCTCAATCCGATGGTTTGCGTCATCGACGGTTACCGCTGGTGTCTGTTGCGCGGCGACCCAGGGATTCATTGGCCGACGCTAGCCACAGGCGTCGCCATGATCGCGCTCCTTTTGCTCTCCGGCGTCTGGTATTTCCGCCGGACCGAACGCACCTTCGCCGACATCATCTGACCATGGCCGAACCTGTCATCTCCGTTGCCGGCCTCGGCAAACGCTATTGGCTGAAACACCAGCAGCGCGCCGACACATTGCGCGATTCGATTATTGGTGCGGTGCGCCGGCTTGGGCAACGCGTCACCGGTCGCCATGTCACGGCCGCCGACGACGAGTTCTGGGCGTTACGCGATATCACGTTCGACATCAGCCAAGGTGATGTCGTCGGCATTATTGGCCGCAACGGCGCGGGCAAATCGACCCTGCTCAAAGTGCTCTCGCGCATCACCGAACCGACGACGGGCCGCATCGCCTTGCGCGGGCGCGTGGCCTCGCTGCTGGAAGTCGGCACCGGCTTCCACCCGGAGCTTTCCGGCCGCGACAACATCTACCTCAACGGTGCGATTCTCGGCATGACGCGCGTAGAGATTAAGCGCAAGTTTGACGAGATCGTGGCGTTTGCGGAGGTAGAACGCTTCCTCGACATGCGCGTGAAGCACTACTCGAGCGGCATGTATGTGCGCCTCGCATTCGCCGTGGCCGCCCACTTGGAACCGGAAATTCTGATCGTTGACGAAGTGCTCGCGGTCGGGGATGCGGCCTTTCAGAAAAAATGTTTGGGGAAGATGCAGGATGTTGCGCGCGGCGAAGGTCGCACGGTGCTCTTCGTCAGCCACAACTTGCCCTCGGTGCGTCAACTCTGTCGCACGGCAATTCTCCTCGCGGGCGGGAAGGTGCAGGCCACGGGCACTTGCGCCAAGGTGTTGGAAATCTACCAACACGGTTTGGTGGACCTCGTGCCCAATTCCGTGCCGCGCCCCCCGTCGGATCTGTTCCACCGCGCTTACGCCACCTCTTTCACGGTCGAGAACGACGCTGGAATCGCGGCCCATTGCCTGACGCTGGGCAAGCCGTGGCGGGTGCGCCTCGGTTTCAGGGTGATTTCCACGCAACGTCAATTTGTTGCGGCTTTCGGTCTCAAGACGGCGGACGGCACCGCGTTACAAACCGCCTGGCTTCCGCCGCAGGATCTGGCCCCGGGAGATTACGAGGCCGAGTTCGTGCAGGACCGCGTCGTGATCGAAGCCGGCACCTACACGGTGATTGTGGGGCTGTCGGAGAGTGATCGCGGGCTGCAACAATTCGAGGCGATGCGCATCGATATCACTGCGGATGACGCCGTCGGCTACTACCCCGGCACCTCCGGTGTCGGGCTGGTGCTGAATTCCATGCAGACGACACTGCGCAAAGTGTGAGACTCGCGATGCGCTTTCCGGGCACCGCGCTTTCCACGTTCCTGCGCCAGGTGGGATTGTATCACCCGCTGCGGGACTGGCGCCGTGGTCAGCGCTTCCACCGCACCAGTCAGGCGCAAATCAGCCAGTGGCGCTCGCACGGCTGTCCTGCGCCCGCGCCCGACTACGTGAAATACGGTGTCCTGCGCGACTATGCCCGCCGTCACCACTGTCACACGTTGGTCGAAACCGGCACCTTCTACGGCAACGCTCCATTCACCTTGCGCCATGACTTCACCAGCATTCACACGATCGAGCTCGCGACGGAACTCTACGAACTGAATCGCGCGGAACTCGGCCACCTGCCACACGTGCAGCTGCATTACGGCGATAGCGCAACCGTGCTGCCACGTCTTTTACCCGACTTGCCGGACCCGACGCTTTTCTGGCTCGACGGCCATTTTTGCGCCGGCCCTTCCGCTCGCGGCGAGGCCGACACACCCATCAGTGCGGAGTTGGAGTTGTTACTTGCGCGGCCACCGGGTGCCGACGTCATTCTCATCGACGATGCCCGTCTCTTTCTCGGCGACAACGGCTATCCCAGTCTTGCACAAGTCGAAGCTCTCGTGCGCGCGCAGCGCCCCAGCGCAAGTTGCACGGCGGAACTCGACATCATCCGCATCGCACCGGTCTGAGCATGTCGGCAACACCACACCTCGTTGACCTCTCCGCCTACCTCGCCACGCCGAGTGAGGCCGAGTTGGAGTTTCGCCGACTATTTCCCGCCGCCGCGCCGCGTGTGATCATGGATATTGGGGCGTGCGAAGGGGAGGATTCGATCCGTTTCACCCGCCTTTACCCGCAAGCCAAAGTGTTCGCGTTCGAGCCGTTGCCCTCCAATCAAACGCTGGTGCGCGCCAATCTCGCCCGTTACGACGCCAAACGCGTCGAGCTTGTCCCGCTGGCACTCTCCAACCAGCAGGGCGAAGCGACGTTTCACGTTTCCTCCGGTCGCCCGCCGGACTTGTTCGCGGGAAAGGATTGGAATTACGGCAACAAATCCAGCTCACTCCTCGCGCCCGCCGGCGATGGCAAAATTCACGGTTGGGTCGAGTTCAAGGAAGCCATCACCGTGCCGACCGGCACGCTCGATCAATTCTGCGCCGAACGCGGCATCGACCGCATCGATTTTATCCAGATGGATGTGCAAGGCGCGGAACTGCTCGTGCTTGCTGGGGCGGAGCGGATGTTGCCGCACCTCACCGCGATCTGGCTCGAAGTTTCCTCGCGCAAAATCTATCAAGACCAGGTGCTCGATCACGAGATCACGCGGTTTCTCCGCGCGCGCGGTTTTGCCCTCGCCCATGAAACTTACCTCGCCGACGATGTCGGCGAGGGCGACCACCTCTACGTCAACACGCGCCAAGCCCGGGTCTGGCCCTATCTCCTCGCCCAACGCACTCGCGCCGGACTCCGCCGCCTGCGCCGGGTCGCGGGTAAAGTGAAACACGCCCTGCTGCGCTCATCCTGACCCTCCCATGATCATCTCCTGGCTCACTGGCGGACTCGGCAATCAGATGTTTCAATACGCCGCCGGGCTCGCGCTCGCCGAGCACCGCCGCACCGTGCTCAAACTTGATCCGAGCTGGTTCCGCGACGATCCCGCCCATGCGGCGCACAACCGCTACTCGCTTTCGTGTTTCAACATCACCGAGCAGTTCGCGACGCAGGAGGAGATCGAGCGCGTGCGCGGGGTGAATCTCACCACGACCGAACGCTGGTCGCTCGCCGTGGCGCGCTCGCTGCGCTTTTACCGCTACGCCAATCGCTACGCCGCACCCGCCAACTGGCACCAGCCGCCGACGTTTCGCTTCTACCCGGAATTTTTCGCGCAACCCGACAACACCTACCTCAACGGCATGTTTCAATCGGAGCAGTTTTTCGCGCCCGTGGAAAAACTGCTCCGCGCTCACTTCAGCTTCCGCTATCCCGCGTCGCCGGAGGTTGCCGCCCTCGCCGCGCAGATCCGGAGCGGCCCGTCGGCCGCGATTCATTTCCGCCGCGGTGACTACGTGCGTGATCAGCAATTCAACCGCGAACTCGGCGTCATCGGGCGCGACTATTACTCCCGTGCCGTGCAGTTGCTGCGGGAGCGCAGTCCCGAGGCGACGCTCTACCTATTCTCCGACGATATCGAGGCGGTCGCCGCTGAGTTCCGGCCCAGTGGTCCGCATCACTACGTGCGGGCCGGTGCGGCGTGGCACGCATGGGATGAACTCCGTCTCATGTCGCTCTGCGACCATCAAGCCATCGCGAACAGCAGCTTTTCATGGTGGGCCGCCTGGCTCAATCTATCGCCCACCAAACTTGTCCTCGCCCCCGATCCGTGGTTCGCGCACAGCGAGCACGATGCGACCGACCTCGTTCCCGCAACCTGGACCAAGCTGTCGCTGCGCTCTCCCGCCCCATGAGTTGGCTTCATGCATTCCATCGCTTGCTCCGGCGCAGCGGCCTGTTTGTCGCCAGCACCCGCTACTCCGGTATCCGTTACCTCGACCACCCGCCTATTTCCGCTTTTGACGGCGTCTTACTGCGGATTTTTCCGGATTTGCGGGAACTGAACTTCATTCAAATCGGCGCCAATGACGGCGTGCAGTCCGACCCGATCGCCACCTACCTGAATCGCTACCACTGGAGCGGCCTGATGTTGGAGCCGCTCATCGGCAATTTCGCGCGCTTGCAACAACTCCACGGTAACAATCCGCGGATTATCCTGCGCCAGGCCGCGCTCGACGTCGTCGCCGGCCGCCGCGTGGTTTACGATCTGTCGACCGCTGCGACGGCCGACCAACCCGCGTGGGCGCGTGGTCTGGGCAGTTTCTCGCGCGAACGCGTGGCTGCCGCAGCTGCAGAATTAAACCTCGCCGCAGACGTTCTGCAGTCCGAAGAAGTCGAGTGCATCACTTGGCCACAGGTTTGGCAGGAGTTCGGCCAGCGGCGCTGCGACCTGCTCGTGCTCGATACCGAAGGATACGATATCACACTGTTGCGCGCGGCCGATCTCGCCCGCCATCGTCCGCGCCTCATTTTATTTGAGCATGCCTGCGTCGCGCTCCCCGAGCGCATGGCGTTTTACGAGGAACTCGTTTCGCTGGGTTATAATCTTGCGACTTTTGAGGGTGATACTGTCGCTTCTCTTACCGCCACCGAGTGAAAATCGCCTTCATTTCCACCATCCTCGGCTACCCTTGGGGTGGTGCCGACACGCTCTGGACCCACGCGGCCGAAGCCGCCAGCGAGCGGGGCGACAAGTTGTTCCTTTCCGTTTCCCCGGCGGTGGCGGCGCATCCACGCATCGCGCAGTTGCAGGCCTGCGGCGCGCAAATCCACCTGCGCACGCCGCCCGCGGCGCCTACTTTGCCCGTGCGCGCGCTCCGCAAACTGGGTTTCCCGTCCTCCCAAACCGACCATCTCCTCGGCGCCTTGCAAGAATTCCGGCCGGACCGCGTCATCATCAGCCTCGGGGGAACCTACGATCTGGTGCTGCATGCGTCGTGGCTCACTTGGTTCGCCGCTTCGCGCACGCCCTACCATTTGATTGCGAACTGGCAGCAGGAGCACCCAGTGCTTGCGCCGGACCAATTGGAGCTGGCCCGTCACGCGCTGACCTTCGCCGAGCGTCTCTACTTTGTCTCGTCGCGCAACCTCGCCGTCACCCGGCGGCATTTGCTCGCTGCTCTGCCCCAAGCCCTCGTGGTGCAAAATCCGCTCCGCTGGCGCGCAACCGATGTCACGCCATGGCCGGAGGCGCCGGGCCCGCTTCTCGCCACCGTGTCGCGACTCGATCACGGCAAAGGCATCCGTCTTCTGCTGCATAGTCTCGCCGAACTGATCACCGATGCCGACTGGCGCCTCGCCATCTACGGGCAGGGACCGCACGAACAAGCCTTGCGCGACGCGGCTGCGTCGCTCGGCCTCGCCACGCGCGTCTCTTTCCGCGGCTACGTCAAGGAACTTTCGGCCATCTGGCGCGAGCAACAACTCTTCGTTTCGCCAGCGATCGACGACGGCGTGCCGATGACTATTCCCGAAGCACTGCTCTGCGCGCGTCCCGTGCTCGCGACCTGCGTCGGCGGAGCCGAGGACTGGATTCAACCCGGTCGCACCGGCTTTCTTTGTCCGGCGCCAACCGTGCCGTTGCTCACGGCGTCGCTGCGCGAAGCATTTGCCGCGCACGCCCGCTGGCCGGCCATGGGCGTGGAGGCGGCCAAGGCGGCGGCCGGGCATTATCGTCCGGATGATTTCCGCCAACTCCTGAGCTGATGCTTGCCTCTTCCATCAAATCACTGTTGCGCTGGCTCGCGGTTTCCCGCCTGCGCCTCAAAGGCGTGCAAATCACCGCACCACGATTGCTCGCGCGCGGGATTGATTGCCAACTCGGCGTGGCCCGTGGCGCAAAAGGGGAAATTGCCATCGCCGACGGCGCACGGATCGAACGTGGCGTCGTGCTCCATGCCTGGGGCGGTTCGATCCGGCTGGGACGCGATATTTTTCTCGGACCGCACACCGTGATCTACGGACACGGCGGGGTGCTAATCGGCGACGCCTGCCTCATTGCGATGCATTGCCGGATTCTCTCGTCAAATCACGCCGTGCCGCCCTTGGGCACGGACATTCGTTCGCAGCCCGACGAGTTGCGCGCCACGCGCATCGGACGCGACGTCTGGCTCGGCGCTGGGGTGACGATCGTCGGTGGCGTCACTCTCGGTGATGGTTGCATCGTCGGCGCGGGTTCGGTCGTGACGCACGACTTGCCCGCTGGCGCCATCGCGCTGGGCGTGCCCGCGCGGATCACCGGAACCCGCGCAGCGGCGCCGCCATCGCCCGCCTCACCCTCTGCTGCATGACTCGCCCCGCTCCCCGCGTCATCCTCGGCATCGGCGGCTACCTCGGCCACGATGCCAACGCCGCCCTGTTGGTGAATGGTCAACTCATCGCCGCCGCGCAGGAGGAACGCTTCACCCGCATCAAGCATGACGGGGATTTCCCGCGCCACGCCATCGCTGACTGTCTGGCGATGGCGCAACTGGACGTGACCGCGGTGACGGATGTCGTTTTCGCCGAGAAGCCGTTGCAAACGCATCTCTTTAATCTCTCCGCGCGCCCCGGTAATGCCTTCACACGCGCGCTCGGCCGTTTGGTGCCGCCGCGCTGGCCGGGCTTGTTCACGCAACCCGCACGGGCATTGTTGCCGATGGCGCGCTTCCATTTCGCGTGGCATCACCTCACGCATGTGGCGGGCGCGTTTCACACTTCACCGTTTGAGCGCGCGGCGTTTCTCTGCGTGGACGGTAAGGGCGAGGATTATTGCGCGAGCATGGGAATCGTTGATCACGGCGAGTTGAAAATCCTGTGGGAGCAAACCTACGAGAACGGACTCGGGATGCTTTACACGCTCGTTACGCATTACCTCGGTTTTCTCTCATTCGGTTCGGAATACAAAGTGATGGGCCTCGCGCCCTATGGTAAGCCCGTGTTCGCGGAGAAGCTCGCACGCCTCTTTAGCACGGACGGGCGCGGTGGCCTCCGCTTGCACGCGCCGGTGCGATTTCAATGGGACTCGCTCATGGCGGCGCTGCCGCTCGTCGCCACCGCCACTGAGGTGCCGGTGCGCGCGCCCGGCGATCCCCTGACGCAGGCGCACATCGATATCGCCGCGTCACTGCAGCAGGTGTTCGAACAGGAAATATTTAAAATGGCGCGTTTCCTACGCGAGCAAACCGGGGAGGACGCTTTGATTTTCTGCGGTGGATGCGCGCAAAATTGCGTGACGGCGGGACGCCTCCGGGCAGCGGCAATATTTCCGCAGATTTTCAATTCCCCCGTCGGCGGTGATATGGGCAGCGGACTTGGCGCCGCGCTTTTGCTGGAGCGCGAACAGACCGGCCCGCAGCCCGTGCAGATTGACGCGCGCGGTTTCTACTTGGGCAGCGAACCTGGCGAAGTTCCCGCTGCCGCCCTGCCCTGGTTGGTGCCGCACGAAGGTTCGCTCTTCGACAAGGTGGCCGACGAACTCGCCGCAGGCCGCATTGTCGCTTGGGTGCGCGGTCGCATGGAGCTTGGCGCGCGCGCCCTCGGCGCCCGCTCGATTCTCGCCGACCCACGCCAACCGGGCATGCAGTCGCGTCTCAATCTCGCGGTGAAATTCCGCGAATCATTTCGTCCCTTTGCGCCGCTGGTGCTCGCCGAGGATTGCGCCGACTGGTTCGATACCGCCGAAGCGAGCGACTACATGCAATACACGGCGAATCTGGTGCCGTCGCGCCGCCAGCCGCAACCGGATGCGTTTCCTTCCTTGCGCGCGCAACTCGATTTCCCCCGCTGCGAAATCGGTAGCGTTATCCATGTCGATTACTCCGCACGCTTGCAGACGATTCGGGCGGGAGTGCACGATGACATGCATCGCTTGCTCACCGCGTTCAAAGCGCGCACAGGCATTCCGATTCTGATCAACACGAGTTTCAACGTCTCTGGCCAGCCCATCGTGCGCACCGCCACGGAAGGTTGGGATTGTTTTGTGAACACCGACATCGACTTGCTCGTGCTGCACAACCAGTTGTTCCGCAATCCCGGTCTCAAAACTCGCGAGGAGAAACTCTCATGGCTCAAGCAATTCGCCAAATCGGCCTGAAGCTCATCGTTGGTCTGCTCCGGCTTTTCACGCGGCGGGCCCCCGCCGGCTGGCAGCGCAGCCGACGCCGCTCACACTTGCGCGGCACGTAGTTTGCCGCCCGTCGCTCGATGCAACTTTCCGTCATCCTCTCGACACACAACCCGCACCCGGAACGGTTGCGGCGCACACTGGCGGGATTGCGCGCCCAAACGCTGCCGCTCACCGCGTGGGAATTGCTGCTCGTGGACAATGCCTCGACCACGCCGCTCGCCACCGCACAATTTGCCGACGTCGCCCCGGCCAATCTGCGCCTCGTGCGCGAAGCCACGCTGGGTCTCACTGCCGCGCGTCGCTGCGGCGTGCGCGCCACGGCCGGCGCGTTGGTCGTGCTGGTCGATGATGACAACGTGCTCGCGCCCGACTACCTCGCGCGGGTGTTGCAACACTTCGCGGATCATCCGCGGCTCGGCGCGCTGGGTGGACGCAGCGTGCCGGAGTTCGAATCTCCGCCGCCATCGTGGCTGCGCGAGTTTGACAGTTTGCTAGCGTGCCGCGACCTCGGCGACGCCGTCATCGTGGCCGAGCAGTTTCACAATCCCGCCACCGACGCAAACGAGTATCCGCTCTGCGCGCCCATTGGGGCGGGCATGGCCCTGCGCCGTGCGGCGCTCGCCAACTGGCTGGCGCACGACGACGCCGGCCTCCTCTCCGACCGCCGTGGCAACGAGTTGACCTCAGGCGGCGACAACGAACTCGTGCTTTCCGTTTTCGAGTCGGGCTGGTCGGTCGCCTATTTTCCCGACCTTGCGTTGCTGCATTTGATCCCCACCACGCGCATGCAACCCGCCTACCTCGCCCGCCTCAATCGCGCCATCGCCCGCTCGTGGTTGCAAGTGCTCGCACGCCACAACGCGTGCCCGTGGACGCGGATTCCGCGCTGGACGCTGCCGTTGCGCTTCGCAAAAGCGTGGTTTGCCCACCGGCCGGGGCGATCCGCCGCGGCCCATATTCGCTGGCAAGGCGCTTGCGGCCATTACGAAGGTCAATCCCTCCTTTCCTCGTAAAATGCGCGACGCACTCCGACGACTTGGCATTGGCACGCTTTACCACACGCTCTGGCGGCGGCCACGCACCGCGTTCAAGGAGATGATCGCCGCCGGCGGCCCGCTCGAAATCCGGCGCACAGAACGCGGACGCGCCGCGATGGAAGCCGCCGCGTGGCACCTGCCCGCGCTGCCAGCGGCCACGGGCACGCCGCTAACCATGCACCTGCTGACGGGGCGCCGCTTTTGGTATCAAACCGCGTTCTGTCTCTGGAGTTTTGCCAAACACGCTAGGCGTCCGCTCGCGCCGGTGATTTACGACGACGGCTCGCTCGCGCCGGAATTTCGCCTTCCACTGGCTCAACTATTTCCCGCGACTCGTTTCGTCGATCGCCCTACGGCGGAGGCGCGGCTCGATCAATTTTTGCCCGCCGCGAAGTTTCCGCATCTCCGCGAGCGCTGGGTCAACTACCCGAATTTGCGCAAGTTGATCGATCCGCATCTCGGCGGCGCGCAATGGCAACTCGTCATTGATTCCGATCTGTTGTTTTTCCGCCATCCGACACTGTTGATCGACTGGCTCGATCAACCCGCGCAACCGCTGCACGCCGTCGATTGCGAAACTTCATACGGCTACACGCGCGCAAAGATGGATCAACTCGCTGGTGCGCCGTTGCGCGAACTCGTCAACGTGGGCCTCACCGGACTGCACAGTGCCGAAATTGAGTGGGAAAAGTTGGAGTCGTGGTGCCGCGTGCTGATCGAATCCGAAGGGCACAACTACTATTTGGAGCAGGCGCTGATCGCCATGCTCGTCGCCGGGCGCCCGTGCACGATCGCGCCGGTGAATGATTACCTCACGCTGCCGCTGCCTCCGGAATCCCGTGACTGTCGCGCCGTGATGCATCATTATGTATGGCATTCGAAGCGCGCCTACTTTCAACACGGCTGGCGCGTTGCACTCGCTCGTCCATGAAACCGGCCTCCGTCCTCTTTGCCCCGGCGCGCGTGCCGACCGCGCCGCGCAATCTTTTTTGGCGCCGTTGGCGGCGGCGGGTGCGCCGCCTCGCGCTGACCCCCCTTCGCCGCTGGTTGATCCGCGAACCCGCAATCGTGGTCAAAGTGCCGCCCTTGGATGACGCCTACCACCGCGCCATCAAGTTGATCGCGCCAGACTATGTCCTCACGGCGGACGAACCAGGCCGCCGGT
>JAUXXD010000002.1 GCA_030681265.1 Candidatus Didemnitutus sp.
AATGTGCGACGCGCCAGGAGAGAAAATTTCCCAGCACCGTGATCGTTTGATCAACAAAGGGCACGGGCAGGTAGTTGTTGTCGCCTGCTTGGGTTGCGCGCACCGTCACCTCCCCTGCTCCTGTAAGCAGCAAATCGGAGCCATTGACGAGCGCGGGCCCTGAGATCACACCAAAACTGACTGGCAAACCTGAAGTCGCCGTCGCATGGAGCGGAATCGGCACGGTGGTAAATGGGCGGTCTGCCAAGGTGAAGTCGATCGTCTGCGCAGCAGGCGCGATGACGAGATTGCCGGACGCCGAGCCCTCCCACGCCAGATCGTCGATCGTGGCGATCACAGTATAGGTGCCGGCGTTCACTGGCGCGACAAAGCCGTCATTGTAGGTCAGCACGACATTCAGCCCCGCCGGATTGGTGGTGACTGAGGCAAGCTTGGCTCCTCCGTTGTAGGTGTGCGCGAGGTTGCTGAGCGTCACGCTCGCCGGTGACTTCACGATGGCCAAGGCGCGCCCATTGCGCTTCGTGTCGCGCTGAAAAAGCGGCCACGCCACACTGGACGCGACCGTGCTGCCGTTGCCATAAAACGCGTAGAGCTTCCGATCCAGTGAACCTACGTAGATGGTGCCGTCGGTCGCGATCACGGGGGACGAATCGACGTAGTCGCCGGTCGGCCTCGTCCACCGCAGCGTGCCATTCGAATTCAATGCCACTACGTTGTAATTCGCGCCAAAAATAAGCACGCCGTCCGCCCGTATCGCCGCAGTTGAGTAAATCGCGGCGCCGCCATTGTAGCGCCAAATCATCGCACCAGTCGTGCCGTTAAGCGCGTATAAATAGCCATCGATGGAACCCACGTAGATCACCCCATTCGCCCCGATGACGGCCGACGCCGCAAATCCTTGATTTGTTTCCGTTTGAAAGGACCACACCAAGGCGCCCGTCTGTCCATTTAAGGCGTAGAATTTTCCGTCCGCCGACCCGACATAAACGGTGCCGTTCGAACCGATCGCGGGCGACGCCGTGACGTTGCCGCCCGTGAGGTATTGCCAGCGCAAGGTGCCGTCTGCGCGCACCGCATAGACGTTGTCGTCCCAGCAACCAAAATAGACTGTGCCGTCGGCGCCGATGGCGGGCGAACTATCCACCCAATCCGCCACGAGAAAATTCCACTTCATGGTGCCATTCGGATTAATCGCATGAAGGCTGCTGTCGCCCGAGCCGACGTAGATGGTGCCATCCGCGGCGATCGCTGGAGACGCGGCGATAAATCCCGCCGCCGCATACCACCATTTCAACGCGCCGTTCGCTGCATTCAGTGCATAAAGTCGTCCGTCCCACGAGCCTGCGTAGATCGTCCCGTCGCTGCCGATGGTCGGTGATGAGTCGATCCAGTCGGATGCGCCAATGTGTTGCCACTTGATCGTGCCGTTCGGATTGATGGCAAATAGCTTCGTCGCAAAAAGGCCGGTCTGTTGCACGCCGACATAGATCGTGCCATCCGTCGCAATGGCCGGGGAACTGGCAATCGCACCAAGCGTATTAAAGGCCCATCGCTGGCTTCCGTCCGTTTGAGCAAAGCTCAGCAAGGCAGAGGATAGGAGCAGGCTGAGGGCTAGAATGGCGCGAAACGGTGACGGCACGTGGAGAGTGAGGACCGCAGGAACGCTTTCGTCAGATACAAGGTCAGTCGAGCGTGTTTTTACGGTGATGAGGGAGTCCGTAGCCGAAAGCTCGTGCCCGTGGGACCGGTCGAAACCAACTCCAGCGAACCACCCAAGTGCGCCGCGAGTTGCTGGCTGATCGCCAAGCCGATCCCGGCACTGCCGGGCTTGGTGCTGAGGCGCGGCTCAAACGGTCGTTGCGCCACCGCGGTGGGCAAACCGGGGCCATTATCCTTCACGCAAAATTCGACCTCTCCGTCCGCGCCGCTCGCCACGCGCAAGGTCACGGTGCCGCCGCGCGCCTTGAGTGCTTCGCAAGCATTCTGCGCTAGATTCGTCAAAATCGCCGCGACCAAACCCGCCTGATGATTCGTCATTACGCCGGATTTTTCCGCTTCGATCGCCACCGTCACGCCGTTGACCGCCGCGGGTTGGGCCACGCGTGCGGCCGCCATGTCCAACGCTTCCCGCCAAGTCACTTCGTAGCTCGCGCCCGATTCCTGGTCCTGCAACAGCGTCACCACTTCGTTGACCATTTCACGCATGCGCCGGGTGGTCGCATTGGCTTCGGTCCACGCTTCCGTGAATTGCCCCGACTCGCCGTTACCCTGTTCCTGCATAAAAGACTCCAAACCCGCCAACGGATTGCGCAAACCGTGCACCAAATGCGCCGTGATAGCGCCGAGGGCCGACGTTTTTGCGCCCAGGGCGAGCGCGCGATTCGCGCGCACCAAATCATCCGTGCGCGCCGCTAGCTCACGATGCGCGCGCGTCAACCGCCGCAACACCCAACCCACGCCGGCCAAACTGACGCCCGCGGACAACAGCCACACCAAACTTGCTTGCCAGAGCAAACTGCGGTCGAGTTTGGCGAACTCCCGCGCCACTGCCTGCCCTTCCAACACAAAGCCGACCGCCCCCTCCAACGTCGTTTCCTCGGGGGCGTGCAAGGGCACCGTAATCCGCAAGAGCGGTTCACCCGTCGCGACACGTTTGGCCACGCCAGCCAGGCTCTCGGTCGTCGCCCGCGGGAAAAACTGCACGACTGGCCGCAGGTTGCGCAGCATTTCCCAATCCCGTGCACTCGGCGGCGGAATCGCCACTGTCGTGAGCGCCGCCTCCATGGCCCCACCCTCGACGGTGAATCCCTGCGCGCCGAGCACACCTTGCAGCCGCGAGGTTTGCAGCGCGAGAATCGCCAGACGTTCGTCGTCCGAGCCCAGACTGAATTCGTCCAACCGCTCCCGTTCCAACGCATGTTGCAACACCGTGACCGCGTAAAGCGATTCGCCTTCGCGCCGCAAAATCTGTTCGCGCAATCCCGCCCGCAACCACCACGTGATCGCGATGATCGCCAGCGCCAGCACCGCCAGAATCGCGAGCAACACCGGCGTCGTGCGCAGCGGAGCAGTGGGTTGAACAGTTCTCATAGCTCCTCAATCGTCTTCGCGAGGCCGTCCCATGACCATCGAATTCCTGCGTAACCCGTCGCGCTGCGAAACCGGCTGCGTTCGTCATTCGATCTCGCTCGCTCCACTTCAACGAGGCCAAAGGCGGTCCACGTTTCATTGATTTTGCGCGTCAATTCCACGGTCACGCGGCGGTCGCTTTTCCGGCGAATCTCCGGCGTGATACCGATACCGATTTCTTGCACCGGAAATTCGTATTCCGCTGCCGCCGCCGCGAATCGCAACTCCCACGGTTCTGCGCGCCAAGTCATGTCGGCGGTCAGTTGTTGGCGGTTGTAATCGAAATAGCCGGTGCCATTGTCGCGATTTTCCTCGTGCAGCAGGGTCGCGCCGAATTTCCAGCGCTTCGCCGCATCCACGGCCCACGTCACCCGCAGCGTCGCTTCCGTCTGTTGCACTTTGAGCAGACTGCCAAAAATCGGCCGGCCACCGACGGTATACTGCTCACGCGAATCATGAGCGCGCCACCGCCGCGCCGCGCCGAGCACGACCTCCGAGCCATCGCCCCATTCCTGGCCGATTTTCACCGAGCCTTCGCCCTCCCGGTAACCATCGACGTCACGGTCGTAGCTGTCTTGACGTCCCAACGCTTTCACTTCGACCCAAGTTTGTGGGAGAAATTTCCAGCGTAAACTAGGCGCCAGCACGAAGCCGGTCACCTTGAGCGCAGCCGTGGCAAAATCCACCTCGGTCGCCGAAACATCGAAAACTTGGTCGTGATGATAGCCTTGGCCAAGCAGCGTCGCCTTCCACGATTCGTTGGGCTGCCAACGCAGCTCCGAGACGACAAACACGGTGCGTTCGTGATCAGTTTGATCAGCGGAAAGAAAACGCGTTTCCGCACCGTTGACGAAAACGTAACCATCCCACGCGTTGACCGGCACCCGCAGAAACATCGTTTCGAATTCGCCACGGAGCAAGGTGCTGCCCACGGGATTGGTCGGGCTGAGTAAAATGTTGTCGCGGTAACCACCGGCGACGCTGACCGAGGCAGTCACCATCCAGTTGGGCAACGGCGGCAGGTCACTCAACTCCGCGAGCGCGGCGAGTTCCGGATCTTCAGCCGCAAAGAGGCAGCCAGCCAGCAGCATTCCCAACGTTCCCTTGTGCCAGCGACTGACACCATTTCCGGATTTATCGCGGACTGTTAGCATGTTTTTCGAGGACTGTTTTCCAACAGGAGGAATAGCGGCGCAGCAACAAAATCAACGCCCGCCACCGCTTCAGGCTTCTTTCACGACGCGGCCGGCAACACCGGCCCGGATGATTCCCCCGCGCCGGGCGGGGAGACAAAAAAGGGGTGGCGCTCCGTTCAGAGAGCGCCACCCGTGTGAATAGGATTAAACCTACGCCTTAGCCACCGCTCGTCGTGCTGCCAGCAGCGCGACGGGCGTCACGCGCCGCCTTGATGGCGTCGCGGATCGACTTCGCAAGATCACGTTGGTTCAGTTGGTGCGCGCGCATGATCTCGCGCAGACCGGCCTTCAGGGCTTCGCGGTCTTCCGGAGCAGCAGCGCGAATCGCCTCCAAGGCGGCTTTGCGTTGCTCCATGATGGCCTTCGTCGCATCGCGGTGAGCAGCGACGATTTCGCGCAATTGCTGACCGAGGGGATTAGCCGGACGATCAGGAGCGGTTTGAGCAGAAGCCGAGACGGCGGCGAGACCGAGCGCCAGAGCGCCGATGATGGATTTGAGGATTTTGGAGGTCATAGTTGTGAAGTGTATTGAGATTACTGAACAACCAGTCCTTAGCGATTGGCGTGCCAAGTGCCACCACTCTCGTTTCTTGTTTGCCTACATGCGCTTACATTATTTATTAAAAAATATGCGGCTCGCCAGTTTGGGTGCTATTCCCCAATTCGTTCGAATGCGTGGTGCCGATTCCCCATTTGTGGTGTGCGCTGGGCTCCGCCACGACCGGTTTCGCAATCGACCGGTCACGCCACCGCCAACCATTTCTCCGAGGGTTCCGGGCGCTAAATTTCCGCCTATCGGCCACTAAAAATGGCGCCCCGAATCTAGGGCGCCACGCGGGAGGAAGATTAGTGGGGCTCAACCGCCGTTTGTCCGTCGGGCATCACGCGCCGCCTGGATGGCATCGCGAATCGATTTTGCCAAGTCACGCTGGTTCTGTTGCTGGGCGCGCATGAGGGCGCGCAAGTTGTCCTTCAATGCTTCGCGATCCTCCGGCGCGGCATCGCGGAGCACCTGCAACGCAGCTTGGCGTTGCTCCATGAAAGCCTTGTTCGCATCGCGGTGGGCGGCAATGATGTCGCGCAATTGCTGACCGAGCGGAATTTGGTTAGTCGGCGACAGGGTGGGCGGCGCACTTTGCGGCGGGAGCGGCGTCGTGCTGGTATTCGCGGACGAAGACGACTGCGCCGAAGCCGTGACGGTGGCGAGCGCGAGCGCGACGACGGCGACGATGGATGGGAGAATTTTTGAGTTCATCGATGGGTGTGTTGATGTTTTCGAACGCACTGCATTCAGCATAGAGCGCGCCAGGGAGCGAAACGTGCGGATGAACTTATCGTCCATGCTTTTGGCAAATTACTGTCTGCAATTCCCGATCGGCAATCGGGTGCTATTCCCCAACAGGACCGCATTTCTCGGGGGGAAATTGCCCAACCTCACTCTGCCTCAGGTGCGTCTTTCAAACGGTAGCGCAAAAAATCGCGTGACACCCCGAGCAAACGAGCGGCGGCGGACACGTTGCCGTTGGCTTGCTGCAAGGCCCGCGCAATCAGCGAGTCGATCGCGACGTCGAGTGAAAAACCTTCCTCGGGCAACGCGAAATCCGGATTTAGCCAGGCCGGAGCCGATGGGTCCGCCCCGGTCAGCGCCGCGAGACCGCGGAAATTCAGGCCTTCCCCGCCCTCGTCGAAAACCAAGGCGCGTTCGATTTCGTGCGCGAGCTCGCGCACGTTACCCGGCCAACGATGCGCGAGCAACCGGCGGCGGCCCTCTTGCGGTATCGAATCAACTTTCAGTCCGTATTGCCGCCCGATGCGGGCCGCGAGTTTGCCGGCCAGCTCGATCAAATCTGCGCCGCGCTCCCGCAGCGGCGGAATCTTCACGCGAAACAAATCCAGCCGTTGCAACAAGTCCGCACGAAATTTTCCCTCTTCCACCAGCTTGCGCAGGTCCGCATTCGTCGCCGCGATAATGCGCACATCGACACTCAGCGTGCGGTTCGAGCCGACGCGCCGGATCACCCGATCTTCGATCGCCGTGAGCACCTTCGCCTGCAATGCCGACGAGAGACTCGGTAACTCGTCGAGAAACAACGTGCCACCCTCCGCCGCCTCCATCAATCCGATGCGCGTCGCCGCCGCATCGGTAAAGGCACCGCGTTCGTGTCCGAAGAGTTCCGACTCCGCCAACGCTTCGGGCAGCGCGGAGCAATTCACTTCGATCAACGGTCCGTCGGCGCGCGGGCCTTTGCGATGCAGCCAGCGCGCAAAGGTCGTCTTGCCCGTGCCGGTTTCGCCTTCGATGAGCACGGGCGCCAAGTGGCCTGCGCGCCGCGCGTCGGCCGCGATAATTTTGCGCAACTGTTGCTCCACCGTGCACAGGCTCGGGCCGAAGTAGAGTTCGGTCTCCGTGCCACTGACGGCGTTTTCGCTCCGTCCAAATTCTGCGGCCCGCTTCCCCTGCTGGGCGCGACGCGCGCGCATGATGCGTAGCGGCAATTCCTCCAGATCAAACGGCTTCACCAAATAATCCGCCGCGCCGAGTTGAATTGCTTCAACCGCGCCACTGACACCGCCTTCAGCAGTCATTACTAGCGGCACGATGCCCGCGGTGATTTTACCCTCGCGCAACAAATCCGTGCCGCGGCCATCGGGCAAATTCACATCAAGCAGCGCGACGTCGAAATCGAGTTCCTTGAGCGCGTTCTCCGCTTCCTTCCGACAAGTCACGGCGGTCACTTCCGCGCCTAGTCCGTCGAGAAACGCGGTGTAGCGCTTCCGCAACAATGGTTCGTCCTCGACGACGAGAATACGCACACCGGCAAGTTTTGCTTTCGCCATAGGGTCAGTTGCTCGCGTTATCCACGACGCGTTCGCGCGCACTGGCAAAACAAATTCCACGGCGAGGCCATGAGGCTTCCCTTTCCCAGCAGTTGAGGTTACGGTAGTGTTGCTTGCGGCGTGTGACGCAGTCCGCTTCCCTCCCGAAGTTGACCTTTTTGCCGACCCGCGGCAGTTTCACTCCGACGCTTTAACCCACTACGACTATGGCCTACCAACTCCCGCAACTCCCCTACGCCGCCAACGCTCTCGAGCCGCACATTGATGCGCGCACGATGGAAATCCACCACGGCAAGCACCACAACGCCTACGTGACCAACGCGAACAACGTCCTCAAGGATCACGCCGCCCTCGCCGCCCTCGATGTCAACGCGCTCATCGCCGACCTCGCGCAAGTGCCCGACGCCGTGCGCGGCGCACTGCGCAACAACGCCGGTGGCCACAGCAACCACACCTTTTTCTGGTCCATCATGGGCCCGGGCAAAGGCGGCACGCCAACCGGCGCGCTGGCCGATGCCATTAACGCCACGTGGGGCTCCTTCGATAATTGCAAAGCCGAGTTCGGCAAAGCCGCCGCCACTCGCTTCGGTTCCGGCTGGGCGTGGCTCTATGTCGGCGCCGACAAGAAGCTCGCGATTGGCTCCACCGCCAACCAAGACAGCCCGCTCATGGGCAAGGCCGTAGCCGGCATTGAAGGCAAACCCGTTATCGGCCTCGATGTCTGGGAACACGCCTACTACCTCCATTACCAAAATCGCCGCCCCGACTACGTCGCGGCGTTCTGGAGTGTCGTCGATTGGGACGCCGCCGCCGCGAATTTCGCTGCCGCGACCGCCTAAGTTCCTCGTCATCTCGCGCCGATTTTTGTCGCGCAATTTTCGCCGCGCCTCCGGGCGCGGCTTTTTTGCGTCCGCGCGCCGCGCTTACTTTTCCTTCATCACGAAGACGCCGTCCCAGCCTTCGCCGGGCGGATGCGTTTTCATGTATTCCGCGCGTTTGATGAGCGAGAGCGACGGATTGCCTTCCACACCGGGATCGCGGCCCGGAACGTTGGGTTCAAGTTCCGCGCTGCGCCGCCAAGTCGCGATCGCCGCCGCAAAATCCTGCGCGCGGTAGTGCTCCACGCCTTGCGCAAAAACCGCCAAGCACTCCCGTGTTTGCGGAGTGAGGTTTTCCTTCAAGCCGACGATTTCGAAGATCTTCACCGGCACGCTGCGTCCTTTCACGACGATCTGATCGAGGAAACGAAACACGACGCGATCGCCGCCGTGTTCCTCGCAGGCGATTTTTGTCGCCTCGGCCACCATCGTGTAGACGCCGAATTGTTTCGCGCCGGATTCCATGCGGGCGGCGAGATTCACGTTGTCGCCCATCATCGTGTAATTAAAACGCGTGCGACTGCCCATGTTGCCGATCATGCACGTGCCGCTGTTGAGGCCGACGCGTGTTTGCATGTTGTGCACAATTTCCGGCCAGCGGTCGCCCTCGCCTTTCCATTTTGCGCGCAACTCGCTGAGTTTGGCGTGCACCTTCTGACTCGCCACACAGGCGCGATAGGCATGATCCGGCAGCGGAATCGGCGCGCCAAACATCGCGACCACCGCATCGCCGATGTATTTGTCGAGTGTGCCGCCCTCGCCTTGCACGATGTCCGTGCAGGCCGTGAGGTATTCGTTCATCAACTCCACCAGCGGACCCGAGCCGAGTTTCTCCGAAAAGGCGGAGAACGACTGGATGTCGGAAAAATACGCCGTGATCTCGGCATCGTGTCCACCGAGTTGCGGCTCCGTATCGGCATCGACCATGCGCTCGACCAACTCCGGCGCCACGTAGGCACCGAACATGCCTTTGATGCGGCCCTTCTGCCGCTCTTCTTCTACGAGCTGCCTAATCGTCGCGGCAAAGCCCGTGCAAAACGCCGCGCCGAGCGGGGCGGACAACGCCACCACCACGTGCGAAACACGGAACAAATAAAAACCAAGCAAGGCAAAGCCCACCAAAGCGCCGACGGCGAGAATCTTGAACCACAAGCTGCGCGCACCACCCGCCACCGTGAGGCTCGTAACGAGCAAGGTTAGACCGAAGGTGCTGACCCACATCAGCCAGTCCGCGGGCCGCGTGAGGTATCGCTCGCCGACGATGGTTTTGACGAGATTGCCGTGCAGTCCAACCTTCGGGACTTGTTGCGCATCGAGCGGCGAAGTTGCCAAATCCTGTAAGAGTGGATCCGTGGGTCCGATCAAGATGATCGCATCGAAAAACCGCCGGAAATAGAGCAACCCTTCCTGGCGGCGCGCTTCGTCGTCCGAATTCAAATAGTCTCCCGCGATCAGGACGTCCGCCAAACTCGTGTGCGAACTGTAACCCTCTTCATTCCACGCGGAGAACCAATTGGCTTCGAGAATCTGTTGCTCACGCACCGGAATACGCCGCACCACTTCGCCCGTCGGATTGACCAACTCGACAAAATCACCAGCGCGCCGCGCTGAATTCGGCGGCAAGCCGAGCGCCGCGGCCGCGAGTTGCACCGACATGTGCCAGTCGGTCGGCACGATCGATTCGGCAAACAGCGGCACCCAGCGTGGCACTTCACCGCGACTCGTTTCCAAATCGACATCGATCAAGCCGACGGTGCCCCATTGCATCGTCAACGTAGCGCCGACGATCGGATACTCGGGCATTTCCGGCGTGTCGTTTTTGGCGCGATCCGTGAAGCCGTTGCGCAAAAACGGAAACTCGCGGATGCCTTTCTGCGTGCGCGCGTCGCCGCCCGTGTATTGTGCGGCGAGGACGAGCGACGGGTATTTGCGCGCCAAGCGTCCGAGCGCGACGTTGCCCTTGGCCGCTTCCGTGCGATCGACCAGGTCCGAATGCCCTTGTTCGGAAAAAACAAAATCGAAACCCACGGCCCGCGCACCTCCGCGTTCGTAGAGCAACTGCGCCGCTTGCGCAAAACGGCCCCGATTCCACGGACGCTCGCCGATCTGCTGAATCGCGCGCGAGTCCACATTAACGTAAACTAGTTTTACGTCGGATTGAATCGGCCCGCGAAAGCGAAACCGAAAATCGAGCAACATGTGCTCCAGCCGATCAAGCTGGCCAAACTGAGCGGCCAATACCCACAGCAACGGGATCGGAAAAAAATAGACGATCCGCCAATCGAACTTCTTTTTCTTTCGCGCCACGGAGTCGGACAGTAGGGGGCGACGCTGTCAGTTAAAGGGAAAAGAAAATCACCGCGCATTCGCTCCCAAACTGAGAACGCAAAAGCCTCAGCCCCCAGCCCCGGGCGTCAATTCCGGAGGCTTGCTCGTTGGAGTGGACGGCGTAGTCGGAAGTGGGTCCGTTTTTGCTTCCGTAGTGGTGGTCTTCGTCTCTTCCGTCTTCGGCTTTTCCTCCGTCGTGGGGGTTGTCGTGGGCGTGGTAGTTGGCTCAACCGGCGCTTTCTGCTCAACGACTGTGATTATCGTATTATCCTTGGCCTCTTTGATCACCTGAGTAACGGCAGTGTCGATTTGGGCCTTGGCCTCTACGGAAATCGTTTGCGCGGAGCTCGGCGCAGTCAGGGTCACTTCGCCAGTGGTCGGATTAACCGTGGCCGTTACCACGACTTCTTGATCCTGCGCTACATCAACTCGACCACTGCCGGCCTGCGTCGTGCCCTCGAAAACGACCAAGCCTTCGCCCGTGCTGAGTTGGAAAGTAAAAGCCCGACCGTCGCCGGTTGGACGGAAGACGATCCGGTAGGTCGTGCCACGAATACCGGCGGCACCGACGGGAGTCTTGATCGTGTAGTTTGACGCCGTGTTCAGCTTCTTCACCTCACCAATCATCTCTCCATAGGCGAGACTCAGGGATGTTTGCGAAACACTCGGTTCGTTCTGCAAATCCGCCACTTGAATGTCTTCGGCAAGCGGATCCATTTTGAATTCATCGATGCTCAATCTGGAATCAGCTCCGATTTTCACCGACGAACCGTTCATGAAAACGAGCACCACCAGCGAATCGCGTCCCGTGGCAATGGCATCGGTCTCGCCGACGCGGTCGCCCGCTTTGAGCAGAGTCGTTTTCCCATCGGCTGAGATGCGCGTTACTTCGCCCTCGATCTTGCCGATTTTAATCACGCCCACATTGGTTTGCGCTGACGCCGCCAGCGTCAAAGCGAGGGCCATGACCGCAAAAGAGACCAGTTGAAGTGCCCAAGATTTCATAATGCCTCGTGTGGTTTGGCCGAGCGACTGTCCGTCAGCCGAGCACGCAAAGCTTCCGCCTCCGGATTGGTTGGGTCAAGAGCCAAACAGGTTGCAATAACCTGCCTCGCCTCGTCCTGAAACTCGGGTAGCGCGCTCAAGTGGTAGGCATAATAAAAATGCCATTCCGCATTGCGCGGGGCCAACGTCAGCGCGCGTTGAAACGCCACGCGTCCCTCCTTTTGCCGAGCCTGCATGTCCAATGCCACGCCGAGCCGCACCCAGAACTCCGCCAACGCCTCGCTCTCCTGCAATGCGCGACGGGCGGCGACTTCCGCTTGTTCGCCCAAGCCGACCACATCGCTCTGCGTCACGTGCCACGACAACACCGTCGCGTAAGCCAAATCCGCCCACGCTTGACCGTTGTGCGGGTCCAGTTGCACGGCGCGCCGAAAACTCTCCAACGCGCGCGGCACCACTTCGGCCAACTCGCCCTCGCCGCGCGCCAGTTTGTCAATTTTCCGCCGCCAATCGAACCGCGCTTCTTCTGCGCGATAAAGTCCATCAGCGCGGCCCACCACGAGAGCCAGCATGACCATTCCCAGCACGACACCGGGCGCGCGCGCCATCCCGGTGGCAGGCTGTATTTCGGCCCGGCGCTGATCGCGCAACATCAGCCCCGTGGTCAATGCGCCCAAAAATGCCAGCGCCGGAATTTTTGTGTGAAAATCGACGGTCAAATGCACGGCGTAAGCGACCAGCCCCAGCCACAGTCCAAAGGGCCAGCGCCATGACTCCAACCCCTTGCCGTTCTTCTGTGGTTCACTCCGCGCGCGGCGCCACCGCCGCCAACCAAGACCCAAAATTGCCGCACCCGCCCCGGCCCACAGCCCAAAACCGATCGCGCCATAATCACTCAACGTGTTGAGGTAGTCGTTGTGCGTCCACTTCGGCTCGTGGAGAAATCCCGCCGGACGATACTTGTCGAAGTGCACGTTGTAAGACGCGGCACCGGTGCCCAACCACGGTGCGTCCTGCCAGAGTTGCCAACCCGCGCGCCAAATCAGCGGACGACTGTGCTCAAATTCACCGCGGAGAAACGGCTCGATGCGCTCACGTGCCGGCACACTGGCAATATACAACGCCGCCACCACGCCGATGAAAACCGCCACCGCCGCACCTGCACCCAAAGCAGCGCGACGCCAGCTTTGCCCCGTTGCTAACGGCCAGAGCGTGAGCGCCACCGCCACCGCGAGCCAACCGCCACGGCTCCCAGTCAAAATCAACGCGAAGACGCACACGGCGACGAGCCACCCGCAGAAAATTTTTGCCGCCGGCGACGCCGCGCGTGCCACCAACCACACACTGCTCGCCGGGACCACGAGTTCGAGCAGCCCCGCCAAACTATTCGGGATGCCAAACATGCCGGCCGAACGGGTGAAAAATTGCTCCGCCTGCGTGCGGCCCAGCATCATCCACTTCGGATCGACGAAGCGTTGATACGCCGCCATCGCCACGCCCGTCAGCGCGAGCGCCACGACCGTCCCCGCCAGCGTCCACGTCTGCGCACGCGTGCGACTGGTGTGCAATGCGAGCACGAACACGATCCACATTTGGAACCACAACAGCCATTCACGCCACGCCAGCCAGGGCGCGGGCGCGCGCCACAGCACACTCGCGAGCGCGTAGAGCAAAAACGGCACGGGCAACCACGAGACCCACGCCAACGGTGCCGGTTGCCATAGTTGGCGGAGTCCTGCCAGCACCGCCGTCGCGGCGAGCATCCACACGGAAACCACCATCGTCTCCGCGAGGAATCCGCCGAGCCGCAGGGTCGTCCAACTCAGCGTGCCCGCGAGTCCCGCTGTCACCAGCCAATCCAGCGCCGTCGTCAGGCGGGCGCGAGGGGCAGGCGCAGTGGCGGGACGATTCATGCGCGTTGTTTCAATCGCAGCACCGCGCGGCGCGCTAGCCAATTCTCGCGTAGCGAGCGCCGACGCTCCCCCGCCAAACGAGACGCCCGACTGCGTTTCCGCAATCGGGCGTGTTCGTTGGGAGCGTTGTTCCCTCAATTATTTAATGAAGAGCATCTCTTCGTAGGTCGGCATTGGCCAATCCTCGTCGGGGCAAATGCTTTCGAGCGAATCGACGATGGTGCGGATGTGATTTAGCTGCGGCAACACTTCATCGCACAGGTGCTTTGCTTCAGCCGCGAGGCCCTTGGCGTGGTGACTGCGGAGAATCGCAAGGTCGTTCATCGCTTCGTTCAACTCGGCGAGCAAACCGTTGATCTTTTCGAGCAGCGTGAGGTCGGCCTTGCAGCCCGCGGCCTTCAACGCGGCGACATTCTGGGCGAGTTCGGTTTGGTAACGAATCGTCGTCGGCACATACTTCGTGTTCACGAGTTCAGCCACGATGTTGGCTTCCACAATAATGGCCTTCACGTATTGCTCGTAGGCGATGTCGCGGCGCGCATCGAGTTCGCGCTTAGTGAGGATGCCGAACTTACCATACGCCTCGATCGTGGTCTTGGCGGCGAGTTGCGGCACGGCGTCCACCGTAGTGTGCAAATTGAGCAGACCGCGCTTTTCGGCCTCTTTGTGCCACTCTTCCGAGTAGCCGTTGCCATTGAAGATCACCGCACTGTGCTCGCCCGCGATTTCCGTCAGCACTTCGGCGACGGCTTGTTCGAATTTCTTCTTCTTGCCCGCCTTCTCCAGCTTGGTCGCGATGTAGTCGAGCGACTCGGCCATGATGGTGTTGAGCGCGGCCAGCGGACCGGCGATCGATTGATTCGATGCGACAGCGCGAAATTCGAATTTGTTGCCCGTGAAGGCGAACGGCGAGGTGCGGTTACGATCGCCTGCATCACGCATCAACGTCGGTAAGGCATCCACCCCGAGGTGCATCACCCCTGCGGCTTTGGAGCTCTTCGCTTTGCCCTTCTTGAGTTGTTAGAAGACGTCGGCGAGCTGTTCGCCGAGGAAAATGGAGATGATGGCCGGCGGCGCTTCGTTCGCTCCGAGGCGATGATCGTTCGAAGCTGAGGCGACCAAGGCCCGCAACAGACCGCCATGACGGTGCACCGCGCGCACGACGGCGGCGCAGAACACGAGGAACTGCATGTTGGCATGCGGTGTGTGGCCCGGTTCGAGCAAGTTGCCTTGCACGGAATTACCCAAGGACCAGTTGAGATGCTTGCCGGAGCCATTGACGCCCGCGAAAGGCTTCTCGTGCAACAAACACTCGAGGCCGTATTTGCGCGCCACGCGCTTCAGCGTGATCATCAGCAATTGCTGGTGATCGGCGGCGATGTTCGCATTTTCATAGATCGGCGCGATTTCATACTGCGAGGGCGCGACTTCGTTATGGCGCGTCTTCACCGGCACGCCGAGTTTGTAGAGGTCGGCCTCGACTTCGTGCATGAACGCCAACACGCGATCCGCAATGACGCCGAAATATTGGTCTTCGAACTCCTGGCCCTTCGGCGGCTTGGCACCGAACAACGTGCGACCGGCCGTGAGCAAATCAGGACGGTTCAGGTAGAAATTGCGGTCGATCAGGAAATACTCCTGCTCCGGGCCGGCGGTGGCCTGCACCATCGGGATGTTGGTGTGGCCAAAAAGTTTCAGGAGGCGGCGCGCTTGCTGATCGAGCGCCTTCATCGAGCGCAGCACCGGCGTCTTCAAATCGAGCGCTTCACCCGTCCACGAAACGAACGCGGTCGGAATGCACAGGGTGACGCCGTTGGCGTTCTCCATCAAATAGCAGGGGCTCGTAATGTCCCATGCCGTATAACCACGCGCTTCAAACGTCGCGCGAATACCGCCGGAAGGAAACGACGAGGCGTCGGGCTCGCCTTGCGCGAGTTGCTGACCGGAAAATTCCGCAATGGCACCACCACGGCCATCGGGCTCCAGAAAACTGTCGTGCTTTTCGGCGGTGATGCCGGTGAGCGGTTGGAAAACGTGCGCGTAGTGGGTGGCGTTGTGTTCCAACGCCCAATCTTTGATCGCCGTCGCGACGATATCGAGGGCGGTCGCATCGAGGGCGGCACCGGTATCAATCGTGCGCCGCAGCGCTTTGAAAACACCTCTGGGCAAGCGTTGCTGCATGACGCGTTCATTGAACACGTTTTTGCCGAACAGAGCGGCAGAATGGCTTTCATTGAAAGCCACGGTCTTCGAAGTGCGGTAATTATTCGCCGCAGAAATCGCCGCGAGGCGGGAGGGGCTAACGCTCATAGGTAATAAAACAGTATCGTGGTTGGAGGGGTGAACAATCGTCACGAACCGACGGTTGCTCGACCACCCAAATCAGCCAGTCCCGTGCCAAGAGCGCGACCTTGTTTTAAAATTTTCGGGGTGATTTTTGCGCAACCGCACGTCGGGCGACTTTCGATCGACGCCGGCCTACAATTTCAAAGCCGACGGCGGCACCCGGCGCACCGAGACAAACTTCGCCCGAAACAACTCGTCCATCACCTCTTTCGTCGCCTGCGGAATCTGCGCCACCAAATCCTCCAACCGCGGCAACGGCACGGCGGGCTCTGGCGCAGCGACCGTGGCGACCGGCGACGGCATGCCGCTCTCATCCTCGCTCAACAGTGCGGCTTCTTCATCCGGACTCGGCCCAACCGGAGCCGTGTCATCTTCGAACAACGGCGACGTCTCCGGACTCGTGGGCGGCGCGTCGTTTTCGCTGCGGTCCGTTTCATCGACGGGGGTCGGCTTTGGCGGAACTACTTCCACTGCGGCAATCCGCGGCGGCAGCACCCGCATGGCGGCCGGCTCAGGCCTCAGTCGTTTTTTTTTGAGCCGTCTTCGGGCAGGCTCTCGGCGAGCATGGCGATTTCCTTAATCAGACTGTCAATCGCCCGCGCGCGACTGCCTTCAACGGCTTTCAGCAGCGCGACTTCAAAATTGATTTTCTGAGACAAACCGTGCTTCACGCTGCTCTCGCCTTCGCGCAAACCATCAAGCAAGCGCGTGAGTTGCTCCGTCGTCATCGAAACACCGAGCGCATCGCTCTGTCCGCCGCGCGCGATGGCGTCGAGCAACGTCGATTGCAGGTGCGTCTGCAAATCGACCAGCAACCGGTAAAGGTCGCGGCCGTTCGCATCGCACTCATCGACGATCGCAACAATCTTGCGGTGGTCGGCGGCGGCGAGTGCGTTGCCCAACTCGGCGATTTTCGCGGCGGCCACAAGTCCGTAAACATCCAGCACGTCGGCTTCCGAGATTTCTCCGCCGCAGAACGAAATCATTTGATCAAACGTCGATTGCGCATCGCGCATCCCACCATCGGCCATGCGCGCGATGCTGTGTAACGCCTCGTCGCTCACCGTGATTTTCTCCACGGCGGCGATTTTCTTCAAGCGTTGGACAATCAGGTCGGTCGGAATCGGTTTCAGGTCGAAACGCTGGCAACGCGAGATGACCGTCGCGGGCATCTTCTGTGGATCCGTGGTCGCAAAGAGAAATTTCACATGCGGCGGCGGTTCTTCGAGCGTCTTGAGCAGCGCGTTGAACGAGCCGGGGGAGAGCATGTGCACTTCGTCGATGATATAGACCTTGAAGCGCGCCTGGGCGGGCGCGTAGGCCACCGTGTCGATGATGAATTCGCGGATTTTATCGACCTGCGTGTTCGACGCGGCGTCGAACTCGATCACGTCGAGGCAGCGGCCGTCGGCGATCGATTGGGCAATGGGGTCGTTGACGTCGAAGTCAGCGTTCGGACCGTCGGTGCAATTGAGCGCCTTGGCAAAAATGCGCGCCGTGCTCGTCTTGCCCGTGCCGCGCGGGCCGACCAGCAGGTAGGCGTGCGCGATGCGGTGGCGGGCAATGGCATTGCGCAACGTGCGCACCACATGATCCTGCCCGACGACGTCCTCGAACGTCTGGGGGCGCCACTTGCGCGCGATCACTTGGTAGCCGGAACTCATAGGTGCGCGATGACTGAAAGGATGCGGCGGTGAAAAATCCAGCTTCGGTTTCGATATTTTGCGCTACGCTCCGCCGCGCGCGCTTACCGCAGAAAATAAAAGTGGCCAGGCAATCCACGGCACTGGGAGAACGTCGTTGCCGTTGCTACCTTCCGGTCCTGGCGGGGTTCACGCGCCTGCCCATGCATGGCACCTGGCCAAGGCGGAACGTAGGTCGCACCCTACCCCGCGCAACTAAAATCTCCGCGGCGCGCCATTCGAGCGCGCTACCGCAGCGGCGCTGCCCTCTGGTTATGGCGCGGTGACTTTGAGACGGAAGAATTGCACGGCGGAACCGCGTGGCACGCTGGCACGCCACGTCGCGATGCCGGCGTCGCTCGCGACGGCTTCGTGCGCCACGCCGTTGCTGGTCCAATTGACCAAATCGCTCGAAACTTCGACGGTGTAGGTCAGATCGGCGCGGTCCACGGGTCGGGTGTAAATGTAAGTCCAGTCATTAGCCGTCGCGGCGGTCGCGGGCAAACCGGCGTTGGCTTCGACCTTCGGATCGAGACCGAGTGCATATTTCAAAAGATTTGTCAGGCCGTCCGCGGTCCGGATCGCCAATGGTCCGCTCTGTTGCGGATCGGCCAATTCGCCCGCCGTGAAATATTGTTCCCGCCAGGAGTGGAAGCTCGGCAAGCTGACAAAACTGCGCTCGACCGCGGGCGCGGCGTGGTAAGTGCCGTCGCCGAGTTGCGAGGCGCGGATCACGACAGTGCCGACGCCGGTCAACGTAAGCGTGTTGCCGGAAATCTGTCCCGGACCGGACTCCACGCTGTAACTTACAGAAAGGCCCGAACTCGCTGTCGCGCCGAGCGTGATGGGCGTTGCGCTGAACGGGCGATCGCTGAGCGCGGCAAAGGTGAGCGATTGCGAATTGGCGACTTTCACCTGCAAAACGCCCGAAGCAACGTTCGCATTCGTGTCGGTCGCCGTGAGCGTGATGTTGGCCAACCCGGTCGTGCTGCCGGGCGTAAGGGTCAAAGTGCGACCGGAGATCGACGCCGTAACGACGGCAGGTGCGGTATTCTGCTGCACCGCGAGCGTCAGCACCGACGTGCCGCCACCCGCGCTCGGGTAGATCGGAACGACGCTGATGGTGTTGACGGTGACGAAATTAGAGACGAGCACCTGCGTTTGGCCCTGCGCCACATTGCGCAGCGGCAACTCGCTAAACACTCCGCCCAAGTTATACCAAGGCAAAGCTGCGATGGCATCGGCGATCACCATACCAGAACCTAGCACGCGGCCAAACACCGCATAACCGCCACCGTTCGCCTGCCCGAGCGAAGTGGTGTTGTCTACGGTGTTGATAAACCACTGGCTCGTGGCGCTGTTAAGTTCGCCGGTGCGCGCCATCGCGATCGTGCCGCGAGTGTTGGGCAGATTGTATTCCAAGCTAATCGGCGAAACCGTCGGGACCGAATCTACCGGGAGAGTAGAATAAAAGCCTCCTCCCTGAATGACGAAGCCGGGCACCGAACGGTGAAAAAACGTATTGGTGTAATTCCCGCGGGAAACGTAGCCGAGGAAGTTGGCCACGGACAGCGGCGCGGCATTGGCGAGCAACTCGACGTTGAACTTGCCCATCACCGTATCGAATTGCACGACCTGCGTGCCGACGGTTGGCAGCCCAAAGTAATCAGCCAAGTCCAGCGTGATAGCGGAGCCGGAAGGCGTGAGCGCGGGCGTCGGCAACGTCTGCGTGAGAGCAGGATTGGTGGATTGCGCCAGCGACGTGAGTGCCAACGTGGAAAATAGGATAAAACGTAACGCGAAATGCATAGGTGACCGCAGAGACGCCAATGGGAAAGCGGCTCATCTGGCAAGCTCGACGATTTTTCCAAACCGATAATGGGGAACGGCCCCCAGCGTCGTCGCGCTCACTTGCCGTCGTCTGGCAGTGGCGGCGGCGGTGGTGGGTGGCGCTCACCCATGCCGGCATTTTCGCCCGGCGGACGGACACCGCGCGGTTCGTGGCGGCGCTGCTCGCGCTGTTCCATAAAGCGACGCGCGCGTTCGGCCATTTCCTTGCTCAAAACATCAAATTTCACCCGTTGCTCCGGTGTGAGAACGGCGGCGATTTCCTTTTCCATGCGCTCAACGATGCGACGGGTGTCGCGCATGCCGTCTTGGCGAAGACGCTTCAGGTCCTCGGCGTTGCGGCGCATGATCGGTTCGAGCTTTTCGACTTGCGGAGGCGTCAATTCGAGGCGCTCGGCAATCATCTTAAAGCGCGCCGAAATCCACTGGTCGGGCGCCGGGCGCGACTGCGCCATTTTTTTACCAATCATCAGGGTGGCAAACGAGCCCGTCACCGCCCCGGACACAAAAATGCCCACGAGCAACAGGATGAGTTTCCAAGGCTTTTCGAGGTTCATGATGCAGCGAGAATTTCTCCAACGGTGTCGCCGAACTGTTCGGGATCGGCGCGCTCTTCGGTGAGCACCGAATAACCAAAACCCATGGCCGCGACGCTGAGGGCTGCGGCCGCGAAGAGGCCGCGCAAGGCGAATTTCTCGAGGAGCACCTGCGTGCGGCTGAGCGCGCGGGCGGCATTGGCTTGCGCGACCACGCGGGTGGCAAAACCAAACGGGGCACGCTCGTCGCGCGGGTCTTGGTGGAGGCGAGCGGCGCGGGTCAGGCGCTGCCAAGCTTGTTGATGGTCGTTCATGAGTGCTCCTGCGATTGCAGTTCTTGGAAGAGTTTTTGCAGTTTTCGGCGAGCGCGGAAAGCCCGCACTTTGATCATCGATTGGCTCCATCCGGTGAGTGCGGCGATTTCGGCGACGGATTTTTGCTCCAAATCGAGCATCTGGATGACCGTGCGGTCCGCCGCACCGAGTCCAGCGAGTAATTTCAAGACCAATTCGCGCGCCGCCACCGTGTCGCTCGGGGCTTCCGCGGTGGTGTCGGTCAGGACGTGGTCGAGCACTTCGGCTTCGTTTTCAGAGAGGTCCGCCCACCGATACTCGGGGCGGCGTTTCTGGGCGCGGAGTTGGTCGATGCAAGTCGTCACGGCGATGCGCGACACCCAGTGGGTGAAGGGCACGTGGCCTTGATACTGTGCGAGTCGGCTGAACATTTTCAGAAAGATATCCTGCGCAAGGTCTTCTTCGGCGGCGCGGCGCGGCAGGCGCGAGCGCACGATGCGAATGACGAGCGGATAGAGGTGCTCCACCAGTTCGCGGGCGGCGACTTGGTCGCGGCGACGGACGCGTTCGAGGCAACCGATGAGGTCGAACGATTCGTCAGCCATGCGTGGCGTTGCAGTGGAGTGGGCACGTCAATGGAGACGGTGTCGCCCCGTGGCGAGTTACTGTCTCCCAGAAAACGACGGAGTTTCTCATGAGCGGTCCACCTTGCGAAACATCCAGATGCCCAACGTCTGAAACGCGAGGTTGGGCAACCACATCAGGAGATCGGGCCGAAGTTCGGGCTTATTGTCGAACCAGCCGACGACGATCGTGGCAAAGTAGTAACTCATCGCGAGGGCGAGCGCGATGCCGAGGTTGGCAGAGGTTTCTTTGCGCGAAACCTTAATGCCCAGCGGGATCGCAATCAGGGCAAACGACAGCACTGAAAAGGCCATGGCGCATTTCTCCTGAATGGTGATTTGCACCTTCATGCGTTTGCGCTCGCGCTCCACCTGCGACACCGCCGGGTCGGGATCGCCAAGTCGACGCCACTCCGCGAGCAATTGATCGTAAGTCTGCCACTTCAGTTTCGTGCGCACGGTGCGCGCGCCGGTGACGCGATCCAGCGGCAGGTCAAACGTCGCGCGGTCCCACGCGGCGGCAGCGCGGACCACAGAAAAATTCTCCGGATCTTTCTCGTCGCGTTGCTCGGCCTGCGCGTTCTCCAGCGTGAGCACGAGTTTGTTGTTTTCCTCGTCGTAATCGAGTCGGCCCGTGTCGGCGCGGGCGAAGCGTTTTACGCGGCCCTGCGGGTCAACTTCCCATAACCAAAAATTCTGCAACGTCGCGTCGCCGCGCTTTTCGCCGACGTAGAGCACGATGCCGGGAAAATCGCGGATGAAGGTCTTCGGCACGATAAAGCTCAACGGATTCTGCCGGACGGCCTGCGCCAGCTCGCGTTGGTAGGCTAGGCGTGCCGAGGGCATAAACTGGAAATTCACCGCCAGACTCGCCGCCGTGCCGAGGAGCGCGAAAAACAAGATCGGTGCCGAAATCCCCGCCACACTCACGCCCGCCGCGCGGATGGCGATGATTTCGCGGTCCGACGACATCCGCCCTAACACGAGCAACACTCCGGTTAAAATCCCCATCGGCAACGCGTAGGAAACGACGAACGGAATCAGCAGCCCGATCAGTTGCAGGAAGGTTTCCAACTCCAGTTGCCCCGCCAACAGATAACCCAACAAATCGCGCAAGGCATTGCCAATCATCAGCACGAAGGCAAACAAGCCGACCGCGGCCAGCGACGTCAGGGCGACGTTCGCGAAGATATGCCGGTGGAGAAGCTTCATGCTGGGCTTGCAGCGTGGGGGTTTGCGCTAATCGTGTCCAAGCCAATTCATGAAGTTCGCGCCCGCTCTCCCCGCCATCTACGGCGAAACTCTCGCCTCCCTCACCGCTCGCCTCGCCGAGATCGGGCAACCGGCGTTTCGCGCCGGCCAAGTCCTCGACTGGCTCTACAAGAAACGCGTCGCGACGTGGGACGAGATGACCAACCTCCCGCGCGAGTTGCGCGACTGGCTGCGGACAAATTTTGATGTCGCGCCAACCTCGTTCGTGCTCGACCGCCAATCCGGCGACGAAACCGACAAATTGCTCCTCGAACTCGGCGACCGTTCACTGATTGAGACTGTGATCATACGCGCGCCCATGCTCGGCGTCGGCGTCAATCGTTCGCGCAAGACGATTTGTATTTCCACGCAGGTCGGCTGTGCGATGGGCTGCAAATTTTGCGCCTCCGGACTCGACGGCCTGAAGCGCAACCTCAGTGCCGGCGAAATCGTCCACCAACTCATTCAAGTCTGCCGCCTCGAAGACGCCCAGACGCCGCGCGCGCGGGCGGAATTGGCGTCGTTCGACAACATCGTCGTCATGGGCATGGGCGAGCCGTTGCACAACTACGAGGCGATCATCCGCGCGTTGACGATCGTGAATGCCGACTGGGGCCTCGGCTTCGGCGCGCGCCGCATCACGCTCTCCACCTCGGGCCTCGTGCCGCGCATCCTCGAACTCGCCGACGAGCCGCTCGGTTTGCGACTGGCGATTTCGTTGCACGGCGCGACCGACGAAGTCCGCGAGCAAATCATGCCGGTGAACAAAAAGTATCCGCTCGCGGAATTGCTGCCCGCCGTCCGCGCGTTCTCCGAGAAAAAGGGCCGCATGGTCACGCTGGAGTTTATTCTGATCGCGGACATCAACGACTCGCTCGACCAAGCCGAACGCCTGCGCGACATCGCCTACGACCTGCACGCGCACGTGAATCTCATCCCTTACAACACCGTCGAAGGACTACCGTGGAAACGCCCGAGTGTTAACCGCCAGGAACGCTTCGCCGACGTGCTGCGCGCGCGCGGAGTCTCGGTGACCTTGCGCCGCGAAAAAGGCCACGACATCGCCGCCGCCTGTGGTCAACTGCGCCTGCAAACCGAAAAAACACGCGACGCCGGACTCGCCGCACCGGTGTGACGTCAAGCTGATCGATGGCGCGCACGGTCCGACTTCGATTTGTGACGCAATCTTAGCTTTACCGTATCAACGAATCGAGATGCATTGATACACCCATGGCAGCCGATCGCAGTATCTCCGAGCTTTTCGCCCTGCAGCGCCCGCTGCGTTCGCTCGAATTTTTTCCGCCCAAAGACGAGGCGCAGCTCCAAGCCATGCACGCGGCCGCGACGTCGCTGAAGCGTATCTCACCGGATTTTGTCTCCGTCACCTACGGTGCCGGCGGCACCACCCGCGACCGCACCGCGCGGGCCTGCGCAATGTTGCGCGGCGAATTCGGCTTCACCGTCATGCCACATTTGACCTGCGTTGGACACACGGCGACGGACTTGAACGGCATCGCGGATCAACTCCACGGCGACGGTTTTCGCAACGTCATGGCGCTGCGCGGCGATCCTCCGAAAGGCGAGACGACTTTCGTCCCTTACCATGACGGTTTGCGCTACGGCAGCGACCTCGTGGCGTTGTTGCGCGCACGGCATCCGGATTTTTGCATGGGCGTCGCTGGCTATCCTGAAAAGCATCCCGAAGCGACCAACGCCGAGGTGGATCTGGACAACTTGAAGCGCAAGGTGGACGCCGGGGCGTCCTTCATTACCACGCAACTCTTTTTCGACAACGCCACTTACTACCGCTTCGTCGAACGCTGCCGTGCGCGCGGCATCACGGTGCCGATTTTGCCGGGCGTCATGCCGGTGCTGTCGTTGAAACAGATCAAACGCTTCACCGAAATGTGCGGCACGAATTTGCCCGCGCAACTCATCACCCGCCTCGAAGCGGCGGCGGAAATTCCCGATGTGGTGGAAATCGTCGGCATCGATTGGGCGCTCGATCAAATCCGCGGGCTCCTCGCCAATGGCGCGCCGGGCTACCACCTTTATATCATGAACCGCGCGAAGAGCGCGCTCGCGTTGGCGGCCGGTCTGGCGGCGTAAGCGGAATTCCGGAACCGCACGTGGGCAAGCGCCGCGGCGCTCGCGCGGCATGTTCACTGCCAATTCTGCGCGGATTGCGCCCGCAGCACCACGCTCAACCCGCTCTCGCGATTGCACCTCTTTCCGTCACCTTAATCGCAAGCGTCCGACTCGCGTCCTCCGCAACCAAGCCGAGTAGCTATGTTGGCGAAAAGGATTCCTCCCTTGGAAAACTGACGCGAGGGAGAATGAAGCCGGGTTGAAACCGGCCGGCCGGCGCGGACGTCGTATCAGCACCTTCATCTTATGCGTGTGTCACAACTACCCCTGTCGATCTTAGCCCTCTTGGTTACTTGTTTTTTAGTCAGCGCTGCCGACCCCGCGAAGTCGGCCTCCGGCGGAGCGCACGCCGCAACGAAGGGCCCCAGCGACATGAGCGGCGCGTTCGACTACGAATGTGACGACGAGTGTCTGGTGCCGGGAGCACCAGTTCCGGCCGGCAAATACGCCGTCGTCTCGCCCGTGGGCAAACCAACCGTGCAACCGATCCAGCAGGCACCTCGCCTCGAGACCTTGAACGGCAAGACCCTGGCCGTCGTGGGCGGCAGTTTCATGGCCAGCATCACGCATCCCGAGATCAAGCGGCTCATCCTGACCAATTACCCGACCGCCAAAGTGATTTTGCTCAATGAAATCGGTTCGGCCGGACCGTATCCCGGTCCCGGCGTGACCAATCGCACGAAAGACGAGTTTCAGCGGAAGCTGCAGGAAATGGGAGTGCACGCCGTCATCTCGGGCAACGGCGGCTGCGGCCTCTGCACCCCGAAGGAGACCGGCTCCAGTATTGCCGCCGAATACGTCGGCATCCCAGCGGTGACGGTGGCGGGGCCGACGTTTGTGAATCAGGTGTATTCGACCGCGGTGAACCACGGTGTGCCGGCGCCGCGAGCAGCCACCTATCCGGGAGCGTTTTCCGCACACACTCCTGAAGAACTCATCCGCAACACCCGCGAGATCGTGTGGCCGCAGATCGTCGAGGCCCTGACGAAGCCGATCACAGTAGAGGAAATCGCGCTGCGCCAGAAGCCCGCCGGCAGTGGCCCCCAAGATCGCGTGTTCGCCGGCACCATCGACGGCGTGAATCGATTCTTCGCTGAGCAACGTTGGTCCGACGGTCTGCCGATCATTCCACCCACCGTGGAACGCGTGGAGGAATTTCTGAAGTATACCGACGAGCCGTGGGATTCGGTCGTCGGCGTGCTGCCCATCGCGTATCGCAAAACCTTGGTTTGGCATGTGGCCGTGAACGGCGTCATGGCCGGTTGTCCCCCAGAGTTCATGCCGCTCTTGATCGCCTACACCAAGGCACTCGCGGATGGAAATTACCGCCGGACCCTCGCCAGCACGCACGCATGGACCCCGTATTGCTGGATCAATGGTCCGGTCGCGCGACAGCTGGGCATCGATGCGCAACAGGGCCAGATCAATGAGCCGCGCAACGCCGCGCTAGGCCGTTTTATCAATCTGGCGATGCTCAATCTCGGCGGCTATTACGTGAAGCAGGACCGCATGGGCAGCTTCGGTTACCTGATGCCGTGGACGCTCGCCGAGGATGAGGCGGCGTGCCTCAAGATCGGCTGGCAACCCTACCACGTGCAAAAAGGTTACGACCTCAATCAAAGCACGCTGACCGCCGCCTCGGCGCTGATGTGGGGCAACAATCTCACCCCTGCTTCTGCCGACGGGAAGAAAATCATGGAGATGATGGCGTGGGACGCCGTCGAGAAAGGACAATTTGCGACCGGCAGCGGCCCGCGCATCCCGAATCGCACCCTCATGATCACGGAGTATGTCGCGCGCGACCTCGCCCGCGTTTATCCGACCAAGGGAAAACTGGAAGAAGCCTTGATCGCGACGGCGCGACGCCCGGCGTATGAGCGGGCGTATGCGAACTACTGGGCCAATCCTGGCAGCGCCTTTCCCGCACGCTATCCCATCGAGACGCATGTGCAGAAAATCGTCCGCGACGAAGGCGGCGCGCTCACCGCCCCACCGCCGTGGATGGCACCGGTGCCGGGACAGGAAAAAATCTACACCGTGCCGGTCATGAAGCTGGGATTGACCGCCGTCCTCGTGACGGGCGACGCCGACCGGAACAAGGTGCAAACGATGCCGGGCGGGAATTCCGTAACCATCGAAATCAAACTCCCGCGTCATTGGGATGACCTCACTTCCGCGCTGGGATATCGTCCCCTCCAGGAATTTTTTCTGGAGCAAGCGCCCCGACAAGCTGAACGCCGCTAATCTGACAGAGACCTCGGTGGCGATGGTGGCCACTGTCTACGGCTCCTCCCTCGTAGCGGCCGTCATGAGCACGTCGCGGAGATATGCGAACGGCTCCACGACGACCAAGGAGACGCTGGCCCGGCTCGGACTAAGAAAAAGGCCCGCCGTCGAAACTGCGGGCCTAAACGAAGAACAGCGCAATTGGAGGGAGTCGCGAATTTTAATTTTTTAATGCTTCGGATGGTATTGAACGCGGTTTAGCGGGTGACTTTGAGTCGGAAGAATACGTTGGCACCCGTCGAGAGCGGGACGCGCGCCCGCCAGCTCTCTACCCCATCAAGCGAGGAGACTAATTCATGCGTCACCCCAGTCATGGTCCAGGTGGTCAGATTCGTAGAAACTTCCACCGCATAGGTGAGATCCGATCGATCGGCGGGACGTTGGTAGGTATAGACCCAATCGTTACCCACGACTGAATTTTGCGGGAGTCCGGTGGTGGCGGTAGCTTTGGGCGCTAGACCAAGGGCATACTTTAGCAAATTACTCAGGCCGTCGGCGGTCAGAATAACAAGCGGGCCACTCACGTTGGCGTCCATCAATTCACCCGCCGTGAAGTGGGTTTGTTGATACGAAGCGAAACCCGAGGCGTTAACGGTGAGCCCGGCGATGTTGCTCAAAGCGGAACCGGCTGCGTTGGTCACATTGACCGAGTAATTTCCGGCGTCTGCTTGAACGAGTGAATTGATCGTGTAGGAAGACAACGTTGCGCCAGAAATATCGTTGCCGGCTTTGCGCCATTGATAAGTAGGAACTGGCGCACCCGAAGCGACGACGGAGAAGGTTACACTTTCGCCCACGTTCTTGGTTTGGGCCAACGGATGTGAACTGATTACCGGCAGCGTTGGTGCGGTAATCGCGATCGTAAGAGTAAATGCGGGACCGGCTCCGGTGGCGTTGATTGCGGAAAGCGTGACTGGCGTTGACGCGACGGCGCTGGGGGTTCCGGTGATTTGTTGCGTGGTCGAGTTGAAGCTGAGGCCTGTGGGTAAAGTCCCGACATTAAAGCTCAACGGTGCATTGCTTGCCGTGATCGTAAACGGAGCGATCGCGACGCCAGTATAGCCTGCCAAGGTCGAAGCACTGGTGATGGTTGCAACCGGCCCGAGAGTTAGCGTGAGAGTGAAAGGAGCACTCGTGCCATTTCCATTACTGGCCGTCAGAGTGACTGCGGTAATGCCTGCGACGTCAGGCGTGCCAGAGATCAGGCCCGTCGAGGTATTCAGGGAAAGACCAACCGGCAGACCGTTGGCCGTGAAAGCCGTCGGATCATTGGAGGCAGCAATCTGATAGCTAAAAGCGACATTTAGGTCGCCACTGCGACTGGCCGCGCTGGTGATCACGGGGATGGGACCGGACGGCACAATCGTGATGACAAGTGTCACGCTCGCTCCCGTGCCTGACGCATTATTGGCACTGAGACTGACGTTGAAGGTGCCGGCGCTTAACGGCGTGCCGGAAATGCGTGTTTGAGCGCTGTCATACGTCAAACCTGACGGCAGAGCGCCAACATTGAAACTTGTGGGAGCGTTCGACGCTGAGAGATTAGTGGCGAATGGCTCACCGACGCCGCCCAGCGCGGTCAGTGAACTGGTGATTTCAGGGGTGCCGAGTGCCGCTGCAATTGTGAGTGAATAGGTGAAATTATTTATCACCACTCCGTCGTTCAGCGACAACGTGCCGGTGAACACACCGGACGATAACGGTGTTCCTGAAATTGTGCCGGAGCTCGCGTTAATGGACATGCCGCTGGGCAAACCGGTCGCCCCGTAAATGGTGCCCGGAGCGGCCGCAGGGTTCGTCGTAATCGTATACGGCGTGTAGGCGATCAACGCCTGCCCGGCCGGCAAGGTCAGATCGGCGGCCAAAGCGGACACCGGCAAGACGAGCAGGCCGAGGAGAAAGAACCATCGATTGAACAGCGAAAAGTGCCGGGAGTTCATGGCGCGGGAGCGAAGATTAGAAGTGATCACGGTAGGCAGCGGTTAGCCGTTAATTTGGAGGCTGGGCAACACAGTGAGTGTGCGAATCACCGATTGTCCTTCGCCGTTGGCGTTGGTGGCGCTCACGCGAATCTCGAACGTGCCCGAGGTGGTGGCATTGCCACTGATCAAACCGGTCGCGCTATTGATGCTCAGTCCCGGCGGTAACCCGCTGGCCTGATAACTAGTCGGCGTTCGCGTGGCCATCACTTGATAATTGAAGGGATCGCCAATTCGGACTGTTGCCATGTGACTGCTGGTGATCACGGGCGTATTCGGTGCCGCAGCAACCGTGATCGTCACCTGCATGGTGTTGCTAGCACCACCGGCGTTAACAGCACTGATCCAGAGGATAACCTCGCCCGGACCCGAGGGCGTGCCGGCAAGCACGCCCGTTGCCGTATTCACATTTAGCCAGGAGGGAGCCTCCAGTGCTTCAAACGAGGTCGGTGAATTGGTGGCGGCGATTTGGTAACTAAATACGGTGCCTGCCTGCGCGGAGACCGCTGAGGCGCTCGTGATCGTCGGGGCATGGGGAGCCGGGCTGACCGTGATGGTGAGTGCGCGCGGGCGGCCGGTGCCGTTGGCGTTGATGCCGACCAGACTGCATTCGTAGATGCCAGCGATCGTCGGTTCGCCCTGAATGAGGCCCGTCGAGGGATTGACCGCCAAGCCGGGCGGCAGACCCACCGCATCGAGGAAAACCGACGGCGGGAACGGTGTTTCGCTAGGGACGTTGGTGGCGGTGATTTGATAGGTGAAGGCAACCCCAACGGTCGCGATAGCCGACTGTGCGCTGGTGATGACCGGCACGTTGTCGGCTGGCGCGAGATTGATTGTGAGATTTTGCGGCTGACTCGACCCACTCGCGTTGAACGCACCGAGCGTAACGAGGAATAGGCCCGGGCTATCTGATGGGTTACCCTGAATCACTCCCGTGCTGGAGTTGAAGGTGAGCCCTGCGGGCAACACGCCGTTGAGCACGAAACCCGTCGGTGTGCCGCTAGCGACGATAGCATAGGAGAACAAGGTTCCTACTTTGGCGTTGGCACTCGCGGGACTCGTAATCGCTGGCGCAGTCAGCGGTGGCGCAAAATTCAGCGTCAACCCGAATGCTTGGCCGAGGCCAGCGGCATTGGCCGCCTTGATCTGAATGGTGAACTGACCGGCCGCCGTCGCTTGGCCAGTGATCAAGCCAGTGGAGGAATTCAGAGCGAGACCGTCTGGGAGAGAATCAACGGCGAAGGAGTTGGGATTTTCGCTCGCCGTGATCTGGTAACTGAAGGCTACTCCGACCCGCCCGCCTGCGGTGCCGGAACTCGTGATTTGCGGTGTGGCTGGTGGAGCCTGGATGGTCAAGGAAAGCAACTTGGGCGCACTCGTGCCGTCGCCGTTGCTGGCACTAAGCAAAATGCTGACCGGCTGGCTCGAAGCGGCGCTCGGGATGCCCGTAATCGTCCCAGCAGTCGCGTCAAAAGTCAGCCCCTCCGGGATTGGTGTCGCGGCAAATGAGGTAGGCGAGTTGGTGGCGAGAATTTGATAGTTGAACGGTGTGCCAACGCGTGCGGTTGCTGAGCCGTTGCTGGTAACCACCGGCACCGTGAGTGCGCGTTCAATGGTGAACAGCATCTCCATCGCCGGCCCACGACCACCCGCCGCATTGCTGGCAGAAAGCCAAACGCGGGCGCTGCCACTTGCCACAGGTGTTCCCTCAATCAGCCCGGAGCTAGCATTCAAAGTAAGCCCGGCTGGCAATGCGCCCGACATCACCGCGAACAATGTCGGTGTATTGCTGCCCGTGAGTTGGAAACTCAACGGATTGCCCGCGCGGCCAACTGCCACAGGGGAACTGGTGAGCACCGGTGCGTTAGGTGAAGAATTAACGACGATGGTTAAACTGTTACTGGACGAGCCACCGGCATTCGCCGCGGTAACGATCGTTTGGGTGACTCCCGGTTCGGTGGGAGTGCCGCTGATGACACCCGTTGACGGTGCCAGCGTGAGGCCATTGGGAAGACCCGGTGCCGTGAAGTTGGTGGCTGCGGGATTCGTGGTCAGCGTAAAGCTGAATGGCACCCCAACGGTTGCCACTGGAGAACTGCTACTGGTGAAGAGCGGTGCCGTCAGTGCCGGGTTGATTGAGAGCGTCAGTGTAGTGGTGGTAGAGCCATCCGCATTAGTGGCGCGCAGCGCGATGGTGAACGAGCCCTGTTGCGCAGTGGTTCCCGAAATAGTGCCGGTCGAAGTATTAAGCGTCAGGCCAGTCGGTAGCACTGATGGGGAACCATTCGAGAGATTCACCAAAGCGTAACCTGTGTTACCCGAGCCATAATTTGGCGTATAACTGAACGCGGTGCCGGCTGTTCCATTTACTGAATTCGGCCCGCTAAAAACAGGAGCGTTCAACGGCCCGAGAATTTGAATCGAGAGTGCACGAGAATTAATTCCCGTGCTGTTCTGCGCCGCCACCGAGCTCTGGTAGAAGCCGGTAGTCGTGGGGCTGCCGCTAATGACCGCACCGGATATCGTTAATCCCGGAGGCAGATTAAAGGCGCTGAAGGATGTCGGTGAATTCGTCGCCGTGATGGTATAGCTGAAGGGAACTCCGACACGGCCTTCGCCAGATGCCGAGCTGGTGATCACCGGAGGCGGTGCCT
>JAUXXD010000010.1 GCA_030681265.1 Candidatus Didemnitutus sp.
CACCGCGCCCTCTTCGCGACGGCGGTCGATGATTATCTCCGCACCCTGAAATCCGGCCAGACCTGTCTGGCGGTGTCTCCGGTGTGGTCGGACATCCAGGAGTTCAATGCCGCGGTGCGAACGCGCCTGAAAGAAAACGGCACGCTCCGTGCCGCCGAACGCACCGTCCCCGTGGTTCAGTCTTTGCAATGGACCCGCGCGCAATGCCGCCGCACCTCCAGCTACCAGCCCGGGGACGTGCTTACGTTCCACCGACCGACCGCCGGATTCCAGCGCGATGAGCACGCCACCGTTATCCGCCGCGAAGGTGCACGGCTGGTTCTGCGGAGCGGTTCCGGCGGTGAAGTGACGTTCGACCCGCGCCGCACCAGCGGTTTTGACGTCGGGCTGGCCCGCGAACTGCCCGTCGCGGCCGGCGACCGCCTCCTGCTCCGCGCCAACGTGAAAGCAGCCGGGCTCAAGAATGGAGACATCGTCGAGGTCGCGGGCTTCTCCTCCTCGGGCGGACTCCGGTTGACAAATGGCTACTCGCTGCCCGCGACCTTCCGGCATTTCACGCACGGCTATGCGACGACCTCGCACGCGGCCCAAGGCCGCACCGTCGATCGCGGACTGCTCCTGCTCACGGATAACGGACTCGCCGCGGCCAACTTGAAACAAGCCTACGTCAGCAGTTCGCGTTTTCGCCAGACGCAGGCGATCTACACCACGGATGCGCGCGCGGCCCGCGCCGCCTTGCAGCGTCCGGCCGATCGCCTGCTGGCCTCCGAACTCCGTGCTCCGTCTGCGCGGACCTCATTCCGCACCGCACTGCTGCACCGGCTGTCGCGCGTTCGTCTCGTGGCACCGGCGCTGCTCCTGTTGCGCGGGTGGCGCGACACTTTCCTCGGCGCCGCCCGCGGCGTAGCGGTCCGCAACTGAAATACTCCATGGCACTCAAAGAATTTGCGCACAAATCACCCGCGCCGCTGCCGGCCACACCCGCTTGGGGCGTGGTCGCCGGGGATGATGAAACACTAAGCGTCCTGCGACTGGAAATGACAGACCGCACGGAGTCCCTCCCATATCACACGTTGACCCGCTGGACACTTCAGTTGGGTTCGGACGAGATCCTGACCATTCACGCCGGCAGCCTGGTTGTGAAGGTGCGCGGACGGGAATTGGCACCGGTCCGTGACGCACTCGATGTCGGCCGGCTCGTCTCCGTCCGAGCCGTTGAAAGTCGTTATCTCCCGCTAAAAACAGGTACCGTGGTGACCGGTATCACCGTTTCGTCGGAATCAACCCATGAGTGATGTCCGGATGACTCCCACTCGCGTTGCCACTCCGACGGAGGAAGAGCGGATGCGACGCATCGGCGCCTTTGTGTGTCGCGTCGCTCAATTCGAGCCGCGTCCGCCCTGTGCGCTGCCGCCACCACCGGTTCCGGCTCCAGCCTTGATCGCGGCACCCGATGAGCGCGTGCTGGCCTACCTTTGCCGTGTGCGCGAAGCCTCACCGGTAGAGATTCGTCTCACGCTCGGACTGTCCCGATCAATGACCTATCGGTCGCTGCAACGGCTGGCTCTCATTGGTCGGGTTGCGAGCCACGGCAGCACAAAATCCGTCCTCTATCGCGCCATAGACGTCGATCCGTCGCGAAATTGATCGTTCATTATTGTCGGTTGAGCTTCGCCGGACTGGTCCGTGCAGTGCCGCACCGGGGCGGTTCGCATTTCGACTGTTCTGGCGGGACCATCGCGAGCCGCGACCGATTTCAGTAAGGCTCGGGATTTTCCCCGAGGCGCGTTAGTCCGAAGGTCACGACTTGCGTCAGTGGAGTGAACCTTTCGGTCACCGTCGAGACTTACGGTCTGTGTCACCTCCTTCAACTTCGCCGCCTTTCCCGGCCGCGGACCGGACTGGTTTGCCCCCAATCAGCCCGTCCTTGCTGGTCGCGCATCCATTTCGCTCGAGCGCGATTTTGCTGGCGATGATCGGCGAGCAATGCGGCTTCCGCTCCACCTGGGTTACTGACGGCCACGCCGCCCAGTCGCATCTGGTGACCGCGCGCGCCGAGGATCGTCCGTATACCGTGCTGCTCGTTGATGTCGGACTGCTGCGCCTCGACGCCCTGCAACCGAACGCCGACGAGTCCGTGATCGTTCTCTTGCCTGACGTGCTCGCACGTCCTGCGGTCATGGCCGGCTGGCCAATCCGCGGCGTGCTTTTCGGCTCACCGTCGCCGCATGCAATTATGGCATGCTTGCTGCCATTTCGCCGGTGATCACGTCGCGGTTTATTTCCCGCGCTTTTTCACCAAGCCGAGCTCCTTCTTGATGTTTTGCACTGACGGCAGGGAAATATTCAATGCCTTTGCAATCTGTGTGCCAGTCTTCTCGGCCTTCACCATTTCCTTCACCTTGGCCTTGGTCTCGGCGGTGATCTTCGCCCGCGGTTTGCGTCCGGTGGACTTTGCCACCGTCACTTTCGTCTTCGGCGCGGTGCTGCTACCCCCGGCGGCCTGCTGCAATGCCGCAATGAAGCTATCCATCGAGCGGAAGCCGTATTTGGCCGGCAGCACGAGCAGCTTTCGGCTGCCCTGCGCGAGTTGCTTTTCGAGGGCGGCGACTTGTTGCCGCGCTTTAGTGAGTTGGGCGTAGAGATCCATACGCTTGTGTATAGAACTTCATCCGGCTCTGGCGAGCGTAGAGAGCGTCAGGCGCGAGTTCCGGCACACAAAGCTGGTTCCGGCCCTTCTGCCAGACCGAACTCAACCACGCCGCGCGGCATCAATTTTCGCCACCTCGATTTTCCCCATTTCCATCTTCGCGTCGAACACCCGTTTCGCCTTCGCCCCGCCCGCCGCCATTGCTTCGGGGAGAACGCGCGGCGTGATCTGCCGGGACAATCCCCAGCGGTCCTTGCGCCGCTTCCGGCGCGGCAGCGCGCCAGCACCCCCGAAAAGTCGGCTTTGCCTCGCGCTCAGCCTCGGCTCCTTGCCCCTCCTCCGCCGGGCTTGCTTGGACGGCGCTCCGATTGTAACGATTCACGCCGTGAAGATTGTTGTGATCGAAGACGAGGCTCTCGTGCGCAGCATGGTTCTGCGGATTTGCCGGACCCATGCGGTCGGCGAGAGCGTGCACGAAGCGGCGGACGGAGCGTCCGGCCTGCGCGTGTGTCTGGACACAAAACCCGATCTCGTCTTGCTCGATATCGATTTGCCGGATTGCGACGGCCTCGATCTCGCTGACCAGATCACCGCTGCGTTGCCGCGCGTGAGGATTGTCGTCCTGTCGGCCCGCACGGACGATTATCATCTCCACCGGGTGTTCACGCGGCATTTCCAAGGCTTCGTGGACAAGAACGACCAACCGATCGACGCGATCGAAGACGTCCTGGCCGCAGCCGAGCGCGGAAACAGCTATTTTTCGCCGACGGTGCAGCGGGCTCGCGTCGCGCTGCGGGAAAATCCGCAAACGTTTTCCAAGCTGCTTTCCGAGCGGGAGCAGGAGTTGCTGCGCTTGTTCGGCCAGGGGCAGTCCAACGAGGAAATCGCCTCCGCCCTTGGACTCGCACCGATGACTGTGCAGAACCACCGACGCAACATCCTCGGCAAGCTCGGGCTGCACAGCACGCCGGAACTCATCCGCTATGCCGCTGAGCGCGGCTTCGCGCGCTTCCGGTCGGCGTCGCCGAAGGCGGAGTGACCTTCGCCGGCGGCGCGACTTCATCCTGACTGCCGCCGCGCCGCCCGCGGCTCGCCGCCTTCAGCCGCGGGGCTCGTTCGCTCGTTCCGTGATCCAGCGCGCGACGCGGTCACGAGCATCCGCCGCTGCGGATTCGATCACGCCGAGCAGGCGGACGCTTTCCTCCGCGCCGGGCGGGGCCTGATCCAGCGCCTCCTGCATCGCGGCGGCGGCGCGGGTGAGGGGATGGGCGCCGATCAGCGCTCCGTGCGCGCGCAGTTTGTGCGCCGTGCGTGCCGCGTGACCGGAGCGATTTTCACCCAAGTCGCTCCGCAATCCTGCGAGGTGACGGTCGAGGGTGGCGATCCACTGCTGCGCTGCGGTCCGCATGTCCGCGCCGTCCTCCTCGCCGATCAGGGCAAAGGCGCGCACATCGAGCGTTTCCCGGTCGATCGCGCCATTGCCTTGGCGGAACGCCCGGGCTTCGAGGATGAGCTGCGCGATCTGCGCCGGATCGAGCGGTTTTAGCGCAAAGTCATCCATGCCGGCGTTCCGGCATTCGGCGCGGACTTTTTCGCTGTCGTGCGCCGTCGTCGCGAGAATGACCGGCGTCTCGCCCCCGGCCCGGCGCCGAATTTCGCGGGCCACTTCATGGCCCTTGACTCCTCCCAATTCCCAATCGAGCAACACGACAGAAAAGGATCCTGCGGCAAATTCGCGCAGCGCGGTCGACGCATCCGGGGCGACGACGGCGGTAAACCCGAGTTTTTCCACCACGCGCTTCCCGACCACCTGATTGTATTCCTCGTCCTCCACAATCAGCACGCATTCACCCGGCACCGCGATGATCGGCGCCGGCACGGCGGGCAAATCCTGACGCACTTCCGCCGGATCGGCCGCGTCCAGCCACACCCTCAGGTAGAAAGTCGCGCCGGGACCGCCGTGGGGCGGACGACTGGCCGCCGGCAGCGAGGCCGCCGGACTCTCCACCCCCACGAAGCCGCCCATCAATTCGGCGAGCGCCTTGCAGGCCGCAAGTCCGAGGCCGGTGCCGGGCACGCTGCGCTCCTTCGCTTTCGAACCTCGCACAAATTTCCGAAAGATCAGCTCCTGCTCGTTCGCCGGGATGCCCGGTCCGCCGTCGGTGACGTTGATCGTGAGTTCGGTCCGGCCCCCGGCGGATGCCACCGCCTGCGCGCTTACGCGCACCGGCGTTCCCGGCGCGTATTTGAGCGCGTTGCCCATCAGGTTGCTCACGATCGTGCGGATTTTTTCTTCGTCTCCCCGCAGCGCTGGTGGCGCGGGCGACTCCCAGCGCACCGAGAGCGCGTTGCCGCGCAACTGAGCCGTGGCGGCGAAGACACCGTGCACCTCATCGAGGAGCGCCGCCGGGGAGAAGACGCCCACATGCAGCCCGATCTGACCGGATTCCAGTTTCGAGAAGCCGAGCACTTCGTCGAAGACGCGGTTGAGTGTGCGGGCGCAGGAGGACAGTGACGCTGCGAGCGAGCGGCCGCGCTCGTCGAGCGAGACCTCCCGCAGCATGCTCACCAAGCCGACAACGCCGTTGAGCGGGTTGCGGATCTCATGGCTGATGCTTTCGAGGAATTCCGCTTTCGCCGCATTGGCCAGCGCGAGTTCCCGGGTGCGTTCCTCCACCAAGTGATTCAGGCGCAGGTTCTGCCGCTCCAGCCGGACGACGCGCCCACGATGAATCAGTAGTCCCGCGCCCGCCAGCGCGATCACATACACAAGGAGCGCGAGCCACGTGCGCCACCACGGCGCGGCAATATAAAACTCCCTCCGAATCGCCGGCCCCGCCCGGCCCGCCGCGTCCACCGCCCTCACGTGGAGCACATAGCGCCCCGGCCCGAGCCCGGTCAGCTCCCGAAACTCCGCCGCGGAGAGCGCACTCCACGAGGCCTCGGCGCCCTCGAGGCGGGACTGATAACGCAGCCCCTCCGTCGACTCGGAACTGAAGAAGGTAACGCGAAGTGTGCCGGGGTTCGCGCGCAGGCGCAGCGGGCTTTCCGCGAGCGGCTGCGCTTCCCCGCCGACAACCCATCCACGCCATTGGACGAGCCCCGGGGACGGCAGCTTTCCGAGCCGCTCCGCGCGCAGGCGCAGCGTTCCCGCCGGTCCTGCGACCCACACATGCGTCTCCCCGTCCCCGGGCGTCGCAAAAATCCGCTGCGCTGCGCCGATTTCCCCCAGTCCTGGCGCGTCGAGCGGCTGGATGTCGCCGCGCGCCTTGTCCTCCGACCACCTGACGCGTGCGACAAAAACCGGGGCGCCAGCTCCTCCGGCGCGATCACGCATGAGCCAATAGCCTTCGGCCCGGCCGGGCGCGGCCGCCGCACCGAGCACGACCCACGGATCGAACTCCGGCCGCTTTTCGAAACGCGCCAGCGCCGAATCGAAAACGAAAATGCCCGACTCGGAGACCACGCAGACGCGTTCGTCGAGGCTGGTCAGGTGCGGCCGGGAGAGCGCGGCGTAAGCCGTGCCGCGCGGCCCGAGAGTATGGCGGTGTTCGAGACGAGGAGCCCGACCGCCGCGGTCGACCAGACGGTAGGCGTGCACGGCCCCCCGGAGCGTCGACACCCACAGCAGGCCATCCGCACTTTCGTGCAGCGACAACGGCGTGTCGGCGATATCGGCATCCAGATCCCGCGGAATCCACCGCGTCGCTTCGGCCGCAGAGACGATTTCGTCATTCCGCGCGGCCCGCTCCAGCGCCGCCGCGCGCGCCTCGAGCGCCATCAGCCGCCGGCCATGCACAAAATAAATCCAGCCCGAACGCTGCCGCGAGGGGCCAAGCGCAAGCACGTCGCCGCTGGTGGCGTGTTCACGCACCCAGTCTTTCCGCTCCCGGTCCAGCCGCCAGATGCCGCCGAATCCGGCGACAAACAGGTTCGGGCCCAGCGTGGCGGCCGCGGACAAGAGGCCGTCGATTTCCGGGAGCGTCTCGACACGGGGATCTCCGGGCCAACTGTCTGGGAATCGCTGAACGGCGCGATCGCTCACGGCAAAGAGATCGTCTCCGTGCCGCAGCAGAGCCTGAGGCGATGCGTCCAAACCATTCCGCTCGTTCAGAAGCCACGCGTGATCCCAACTTCGAGCCCGCGCGAGGCCGCGGGAGAGCGCCAGCCAGAGCGTCTCGCCCGCATCCCAGTGCAGCCGATAGACGCTATCGTCGAGCAAGCCGCTGGCGCGATTCAGGCGTCCCCGCACCGTATCGGTCGCGGGATCCGCGAGCACGACGCCTCCCAGCAGGGTGCCGATCGCCAGCGTACCCTCCGCCGAGAACGCTGCGGACGACGACGCGAGCGTCGCCACCGTCGCGCCGAGACGCGGAAGCGCCCTCCAAGACTCGCTGTTCCGGATGAAAATCCCTTGGCCCGTACCCACGACGACACCCTCATTCAACAGATCGTTGGCCGCCGCGGGCACCGCGCCCCACAGCAACGGCCGCCCGGGCAGGTCGCGATCGGCCACCCGCAACCGCGGACCGTCGCGTTCAAGACTCAGCAGCCCGACGCCCGCCTGATAGAGAAAAAGGCGGTCGCCTGCGGACAGCGCAATCAGGCGCGGTTCGGCCGGCAGCGGCCAAGCTTGAAAACGTCGCCCATCCCACCGGACCACCTGCTGGGACATCACGAACACCACCCCGAACTCCGTGGACTCGACATGCCAGATTTCGTCCAGCGGAAGCGGCACGGTTCGTTCGAATTCCCGTCGCAGCGAATGCCACTCCCACGCCCCTGCGCGCGTGCGCTCGAGATAACCGAGATCGCCGATCGCGCCGGCCCACACGCGGGTGCCGGCGGCGGCGCCGGTTTCCTCCGGCAGGCGGTGACGCTCTACTGCCAGCCCGCGCCAGGCGATCGCCCCCGGGACCGAGACGGCGCTCCACGCCGAGCCTTCGTTCACCAGCAGTTTGTCGGCTCCGGCCAGCCGGGTGCCATTCGGCAGGATCACCACGTTCCAGATTGCCCCATCGGCATCCAATTCCGCCGAACTGCGGTAGTCCGCGACCGGCCGCGCGGCTCCGTCCACCGCCCAGACGCCCAGGCAGAAAAGAGCGGCGAAAAAAACAGAAGTCAGGCCAGGCATGAGGGGAGGAAATTAGCCACTGCAGGGAACGAACTCGGTGGAAGAGAGAGTACGATAGTCCAAAATGATGGGTCAGAGGCGAACGGGGATTTCGCCCCGCCGGAGCCGAAGGAGAACACCGAACTTCATGAGCGGGAAGCAGGTCGCGACGCAGCGCTGGAGCCTGACTAAAAATAGTCAAACGGCGGCATTGGGAGTGGACGAGCCGGAACTACCGATAGGCGCAAGACGGTCCCCGGCCCCATTCGAGGCTCGTCGTGGTTACCTCCCAAATCACACTACCAATGCAATCCCCCCTCCAACGCGCCCCCCGCATGCCCCTCGTCGCATCGCGTTTTGTTCGTTTCACCGCGTGCCTCACGCTGCTCGCCTTGTCGAGCCTCGTCACGCTTTCGCCTGGCTTTGCGCAATCTCGGCCCGCAGTGGACGCTTCCGCCCTGCAGCCCGGCTCCATTGAAGGCTCGTTGCGGATTAAAGATAGCAGCAAGCCCGCCGCCGGCGTGGTGGTCACGATCCGCGAATCGGGTCAGACCGCGACGACCGACGAAGCTGGCCGCTACACATTTCAAAGCGTGATGCCCGGCACGTACACCCTCGTGGCCGAGGGCGAAGGCTACGGACGCACCCGCATCACGGATGTCGTCGTGCGTCCCGGCAGCGATATCTCTCTAAGCCGGCAAGTGATCGCCAAGCGCGGTGCGAACTACGAGCCGATCGAACTTGAGGAATACGTTGTCAGCGCGCGGAAGGAAGGCGTGCTGGAACTCGATCCGTTAGACGTTCGCGGCCGGCGGGAGAAGCCGTTCAGCACGGGGAATCTCGATCTCACTCGCACACGGGATGACGTGTTGCCGTTCACGACGTTCTCAGCGCGCGATATCGAGTTGTCGGGTACTGCGGACTTGCAGGAGTTTCTGCAGCATCGGCTGCCGCAGAATTTTAATTCGACTGTTTTTGATGAGAGTGATGGTGCAGGTACCACCCAAACCGCTCTCACAGGCCAGGTGGATCTGCGCGGCTGGGGCGCCACCGAAACCGTCTTCCTGCTCAACGGCCGGCGCATGCCCGCCCACTATCAGGGCATAACTGGAGATACGGCCAACGCGACCCCGAATCTGAGCGGCATTCCCTTGGGCTCGATCGAGCGCATCGAGATTCTTTCTTCTGCGGGCAGCGCCATTTATGGCGTGAGTGCCACCGGTGGGGTGATCAACATCATCACACGTCAGGATTTCAAGGGCGGTCAGTTGTCGGTGAACTACGAAACTCCGTCGGACGTGCATGCGCCCAAGCGCGGCGTAAACTTAAGCTACGGCCTGCCGCTGAAGTGGGGGTGGAGCCTGAGACTGGGTGCCAGCTTCAGCGACAGCAAGCCGTTGCGGGCGGGGGACCGCGCTGACGTGTCCATCGAGCGCTGGCGGCGGCGGGTCATGGAGATCGAGCCGAGCAGATTAATCAATCAGGTCTCCGGCAATCCGTTCCTGACCAGCACTACTACGCCGGTCTACGGCGCCACCCCGAACATCCGCGCCACCACCAACACGGGGAACCTGTTCTCCGCTATTCCTGGCGCGCAGTCCTCTAATTACACCACCGTCCCGACGGGCGCCACGGTCGGCAGCCCCTTGTCCGCCTATCAGCCCGGGGTATGGAACATCGAGTTGGCGGAGGGCGCAGCGGGAAACTCGCTGTACGCCAAAGGTTCGACACTGGGCACAGCCAATTCGAGCCGGGTGCTGAGCCTGGGAGTGGACAAGAAATTCGGCGAGCACTGGCGCTGGTCGCTGGACGCGAGTCACACCCAGACCGAGAGTGAAGGGCGGATGAGCGGGGAACTGCGCTTCATAGGCACGGACCCACTGAGTGACCGTCCTCTGGTACCGGCCAACGCCCCGACCAATCCCTTTAATCAGCCTGTCCGGGTGAACTTGGTCGATCCGAACATGGATCGTCCGGAGCTGCGCAATCGGCCGCGCAATGACAGTTGGAATCTGAGCTCCACCCTGCGAGGTGCCATAGGAGAATGGCGCGGCTTCTTCGACCTCAGCTACGCGCAGAATCAGCATCGGTATTCCAACAATTATTTTCTGGAACCCGACGGTGGTTGGACCGCGGCCTTTCTGTCGGGCGCTTACAATCCCTTCGTGGATCCGCGGGTGAGCGCGTTTGCGGCACCCGACTTCTACGAGCACTACGTCGCAACGAGAATTATTGTTGCGAGCGCCACCCGCACTTACCGTTCCGCACTCAAGGCCTCCGGACCCCTGCTGAGCCTGCCGGCTGGTGTGCTGCAACTGACTGCGGGTGTGGAGGGGTCACGCACGGATCGCTATCGCGCTGAATCTTTCAGCCAGTATCAGGACGGCCTGACGGGGCAGCCCAGAACTCCGGTGGGGGCCACCTCCGAGGTTGCAAACCCGCAGGACACCCGCCCGGACCTCCGATACATATTCGACTCCTATGCCGGCTATGCCGAAGCCACTGTGCCGCTGTTGTCCTCCGTGCAGGGCGTGCCCTTGGTACAGCGATTGGAGTTGTTCGGCTCGGGACGCCTGGACCGCTTGGTGCGCAATAGCTTCAGGTCGCAGACCGTCGCGCAGCAGCAAGCCGGCATCCCGCCGGAACCGTTGAAGTACACCACCACTTCCCACCTCTCCGCCTTCGGCCTGCGCTACGAGCCAGTGGATGGGGTGGCCTTCCGGGCGACGCAGAGTATTGGTTTCAGGCCCCCCAGCATCTCTCAAATCACCCCTGCCGCGAGCCCACCGACCGCCACCACCACCGGCCTCAGTGATCCACTGCGGACGAATTGGGGTGGTGTGCTCACGCCTTCGATGTACGTCACTGGAGGCAACCCAGACTTGAAGCCCGAGACAACGGACTCGACCAACCTCGGGTTGATCTTCACGCCCCGCTGGGTACCGGGCCTGCGGGTGTCGGTGGATTACCTGGAAAGCGTGCGCAACGACGCGATTTTTACGCTGAGCGCGCAGGAGGCGATCAACCTGGAATCGGAACTGCCCGGGGTGGTGCAGCGCGGCGCCCCCGATGGACATCCCAGTGGCGTGGGGCCGATCACCTTCGTGGATCGGCGTAATATCAACCTGCGCCAGATCGCCTCGAAGAGTGTGGACTTCTCCGTAGAGCAGCGCCTCGCGAACATCGGCGGCGGCCGGCTGGTGCTGACGGCCGCGGCTACTCGCAACCTCAGCTTCAAGGTGCAGACCACCAATACCGGCGCGGCGGTGGAGCAGGTGCGCAACCCGACTGGCGCCTTCTCCCGGCAGATCGCATGGAATGGCAACGCCCAGTTGCGCTGGGAAGGTCCACAGTGGAGCGTGGGCTGGAGCACTAGGTACTTTGATTACATCCTGGCCAATCCCACCTTCTTCCTCCTGCAGGGCAGCGACCGCGCGCCGCGGGCGCTCAACCACGATCTAAACGTGAACTACCGCGTGCCGGTGGTGCAGAATTCACGCGGCATACAGGGATTGCTCTCCGGGTCTTCCATCAGCTTCGGTGTGAAGAACGTCTTCGACCGCGCACCCCGCTTCTGGGCCAACAGCTTCGATCGCGGCATCGCCCCCTACGACAGTATCATGGGCCGCTCGGTGTGGTTGCGAATCAGCCGGGATTTATAGAATGCCAATGAAGAAACAATCTAAATGCCTGTCTGCAATCATGGTTCTGTTCGTCCCCATGCTGTCATTCGCTGGGCAGTCTGCTTCGGGTGGGGCGGAAGCCGATATACTGTGGGCGCAGATCAAGGGACTGGTCGAGGAGCATCGGCAGGCCCGGGAGAAGGCGCGGGCGTTGCCACCGGCCAAGGCCTATCAGGTGCGGGAGCGGGCGCTGGAGTTCTACGAAACCTATCCGGACGACTCCCGTTCCGCTGCGCTGCGCAGGGCTTTTCTGTCGATCAAGTACACCGACCCCTTCGATCCGTTTAGCAGCGCGGTTTCGCGTGTTCAGATGCATGAGAAACGCGCTGCCGGAGGATATTGGGATCTGGACGCCAGGACCGAGGCACTGCTGAAAATTGCTGCAGATGCGCAGGTGGATGAAGGCAAGGTCTCCAACGAGTTTCATTTGCTGCGCAATATTGTGAATGGCGCGCATCCCACGGTGGACGAACAGCGGGCGATCTATGCCCGTCTGCAAGCCAGTCCCAATGAGACATTGCGGGCGCTGGCTGCCGGCCGCGAACGCTTTCTGGCGCTCAGCGACCAACCGCTGGAACTGAGATTACCCACCGCCGAGGGTGGCGTCATGGATCTCAAGGAACTGCGCGGCAAGGTGGTGCTGCTGGACGTCTGGAGCATGGGATGCAGCAGTTGCATCGAGGCAATGCCACAGATGCAGACGCTGTACGAAAAGTACCGCGACTGCGGTTTCGAAGTGGTTGGCGTGTTCCTGACCACCCAGGACTCGCCTGAAAAACAGGCCGCAGAGCAGGCCCGCGGACTGGAGATCATGCACCAGCAAGGCGCCACTTGGAGCGATGCGGTCATGGCGGGCCAGGACACGGTGCAGGCATTCATGCGGCGGTATTCCCTCCGCGGCGTACCCCAGCTTTGGCTGCTCGATCAGACCGGACGGCTGGCGCTGGAGGTGAACCTGGGCAGAGACTTCCACGGCCCGCGCGCCGGCGAGGCACGCCTCGAGCGCGAGATCGAAAGACTGCTGGGAAATTGATCTTTGGCTACGCCGAACACGTCAGGCCTTGAATCTTGACAAGGCGCTCTACGAACACGTCCCAAAAAATTAACGTACTCATTCATGAAGCGTGCCGTCAGTTTCGCTTTGTTCTCCCTGCTGGTTATTACCCTGCATGCCCAGGTGCGGTGCTCGCTCGAAGTCGAGGCAACCACCATTCCGCTGAGCACCGGAGGCAAGCTGCTGGCCACCCTCACGGTCAATATTGATCCTGGCTGGCACATCGCCTCAATCACACAGCCCGACGGCGGCCCGGTCCGCACCGAAATTGCCCTCGCCGAGAAACAGCCGTTCAAGCTTGCCGGCCCTATTACCGGTCCGAAACCCCGCGTCGAACATAGCGAGGTTTTCGACATCAACGTCGAAACTCATGAGGGGCGAGTCACCTTTACCATTCCGCTCGAAGCCACCGTCGAAATTGCTCCGGGCACGATCCTTGCGTTTGAAGTTACCTTCCAAGCCTGCACCGATGAAAACTGCCTTCTGCCAACGACCGACAGGGTGACTGCCGTAATTGGCACTACCGGCAATGGTGCCGATATAGAGCGAGCCGCGAACGAGGTGATCGTTCGAGAGCCTGTCATCCGCAAAGCCTTCGGCCTGGAGCCATGATCGTGGCGCCAGCAGTCGTTCCGCGGGACGCCAACGCTCCCGCCGTAGGCAGGGCGCGCACAGACACCGCGCTGAGTATAAATTCGCACGGCGAAAGTCATTCCGATTTTATGCATCTTTCCCTTTCTGCTTCCGTTCCTCTCGGGTCGGACGCCGTCCGAACGGAACACAAATATCCGGCCTGTCATTCCCGTCACCGGGACGTCTTCCTGGCATTGCTCTGCTCTGCCGGATTGCACGTCGCCTTGTTGTTCGGCGATGCGCTCTTTGTGCGAAAACCGTCCCGCGTCGCGGCAGTTCGGCCCGAAGTTGAAGTGGTGCAGTTGGAGATGCCCGTGCTCGACCTGGAACCGGAGACTACCGAACTGGAGGAAATTTTCGGTGACGACTCTCTCGAACCGGTGATGGCGCCTCCGATGCTTGCCGAGGTCCCGAGCATTACCGTCAGCCTCTTCACCCAGCCGCTCCAACCCGTGCCGCAGACCGTCAATATTGGCACGAACACGCTACGTATCCCAACCGGCCGCGCCGGCAATCCGCTTGGCAAAGGGATGGGCCTGGTCTTCGACCTCGATAATATCGATCAAGCCCCGGTGGTCCGGAACCAAGTCCCGCCCGATTACCCGCTGGAACTCCGTCGCAATGGCACCACAGGTTCGGTTGTCGTGGAGTTCATTGTCGATCGCGAGGGAAACGTCATCAGCGCCATCGGTGTAGAATCGACGCATCACGCTTTCGAATCCTCCGCGGTGGCCGCGGTAAAACGCTGGAAGTTCCGGCCCGGCAAGAAAGCCGGACGCACCGTCAACACCCGCGTCCGCCAGTTCATCAACTTCAACATCGATGGGAGCTAGCGACTAGCCACTAGCGGCTAGCTCCTAGTTCCTGAACGGCCATGAATCTCATTCCGACCTTCCCGGAAGAACATGCGTTGCACGCCCGCCTGCTGGCGAGCGACGCGGCCCCGTTCTCCGTCCACACCGTTGACCGAGCCGACAATTTGGTGAAGTACGGTTTCAACAGGCTCACGCCCTGCGAGCGGATCGTCGCGCTCCACCTGAAATTCGGCCTGAGCAACAAGGAAATCTCCTCACGCCTGCACAAGTGCGAGCCGACGGTGAAGAACCAGGTCGCGGCGCTTTTGCGCAAGCTCGGCGTGCCCTCGCGCACCCGCCTCGTGGCGCTCCTTTGGTCGCTCGAACTCGCTGAGGAGAAACAGCGCCAGAGCGCTGAATCATTTGTTGTGTGCGGTTCCTCGGTTCGCCGCGTAGCGGCGGAGGAATGCGTGGCGGGCCGGGTGGCTGGTGTACGCCGCCCGGCCTCGTCCGAAACCCTCGTGCTCGCCGAAAGATGAGTCTCGCCGCCATTTGCCCGGAGACGGCCGTCACGTCCGAGGTGCTCCTCGTCGGCCTCCACGGCAGCAATGAGATCCATCTCGCGGTCATCGCGACGTGCCGTGAATTCGGCGCCCACGTCGTCGCGCGCAACCCAACCGCCCTCGTTGTGCAATTCTGCGGTAGCAACCATTCCGTCGATTGCTTCCTCGCGCATCTGCCCGCCGGTTGCGTTACGCACGTTTGCCGCAGTGCCCTGCCGACCACCGCGGAATCGGTAGCCAAATGAAGGAAGCGCGATGGATGACTCGCCCCGCAGCTTCTCCCGCGCTCGGGAAGAATCGGCGGCGCCTTCCGCCAGGCGCAAGGCGTCGTCTGACACGGAGGCATTCGTCTTCGAATACTGGAAGACGACAGCAGTCACCCCCGGCGAGAAACGCGAGTGGCGCTGGCGGCTTCGCACGCGCGCCGGCGAAGTCATCGCGCACAACGAAGGCTTCTCACGACTCGTTGATTGCATGCGTTCGGTGCGCCTCCTGCGGAAGGTGGTAGCCAACGCTAAGCTTCGCAACCTAACCCCGAGCGACAGTTGAATTCAATGGAGGCAACCTATCCTGCGCCGACGGCGCCCCTACGCATCGATCGCGAAAACCCCAATCACCACCTCTGGTGCAACAACGGCACATGGTTCTTATCCTACACGGTTCACCCCACGCCGTTCACCAAGGAGCGCGTTCGCCTTTCGCTCGGAACCCGAGACGTCAATGTCGCCCGCCAGCACCGTGACACCATCTTCGCGCAATTGAGCGGTTCCCCCGCGCTTGATCTCCCTACGGGTGCATGATCGTGCAACCTCCATCGCCTGGCGAAAAATCGCGGATCGTAATCGCCGTTCATGGCGGCCTCACGGTGCAACTCGACGCGCTCGTCGCCTGCCGCACCACCGGTGCGGTGGTCGTAACCCGTAACAATTGGACGATCGTTATGGAGCTGACCGGTACGGCCAGGGAACACGCCGACTTACTGAGGTGCTTTCCGAGGGAGCGCGTCACTCGTTTGTCTCCGGACCGGCGCACGGGTCTGAGCGAAACCTGAACTCCTCCTCATCGATGCTTCCCGGCGACCCCATCACGCAAACCCTCCGCTGCACCGCCCGCGCGGATTCCACCGGCGGCACGGTGCAATTGCTGCAACTCGCAATCGCGCTCCGCGAATATCAGCTTCCGCTGCACGCCCTGCACTGGCGTGCCGAAACCGATACCGCGGCGATCATCATTGAACTCACCAGCGCCGGCCCGCCCGCGCTCCTCGAACGCCTCGCCGAGCGCATCAGCACGATCGGCGGTGTGCACGAAGTTTCATTGGTGCGACCCGCCTAAAAACCATGCCCACCACTGGCGTGAATTCATGAGCCGAGTCTCAAGAGCACCGGCCTTGCGCGTCGTCGGCATGATTGCCGTCGGCGATGGCGACACCGCTGCGCTTTACTGGAAGCTGCTGCACGACGAAATCCGTCGTCGCACCAATCGCCGGCAGTCCGCACGGATCGTGGCCGAAAGCCTGGACTGGGCGGACTTCATCGACCCGCGCGGCGATGATGGCTCTTTCGTGCGCACGCGCCGACGGTTGACCGAAGCGGCTCGCCGTCTCGTGAAGCAAGGAGCCGAGGGAATTCTTCTTTGCGGCGGACCGCTCCATGTCCACGCCGATGCCGTGCGGGCAGCATTGGACGAGCCCGTGCTTCACATAGCCATGGCCACCGCAGAAAAGCTCCACAGCTTACAACTCGGTCCTGCGGCCTTGCTCGGGCCGGACCGGTCCACGGGCGAGGAGAAGCGCTGGCTGGCAGTGCTCGTCGAAGGCGGCATTCGCAGGACGGTCCACATGAGCGAACTGGACCGGACCTTTGTCCATGATCGCCTGCAGCGAGGTCTCACGGCGGGAACGGTCACCGACGAACTCCGCGCTGCCTTCACCCGCCTCTCGGTGGACCTCAAGCATGGCGGTGCGCGCATCATCGTGCTCACCCGTCCGGAACTCGCCTGCGCCCTTCGCGAGGAGGATTCCGCGCTCCCCACGCTCTGCGCCGTGCAGGCCCATTGCGAACAAGTCGCGCGGTTCGCCTTGGAGCCGGAATCCAAGCTGGCGTCCGCCGGCGGTTGAATCGGTCGGACGCCCGTCCAGACAGTGAATTCTCTTCCCCAAGAAATAAACGGATACGGACAAGGACATCGGCTGCGCATCTGGTATGCTGGGCAGCTTGTTGTCCATGTTTGCCCGAAACGGCGGTGCAGCCCGCACTCACCATCTTCCCACCTCCTTCCCGCCACCGGCATTACCGGTGTCCACGCGGCCGTTCGCGCCGGATATCTACGGACGGGGCGACGGGTTGAACTTCTGGTTTGAACAGGTGACGGCCAACTACTTTGCCTCGCATCGACACGCGCAATCGCAGGTGGCGCTCGGCTTCGGCGTGCGCGGCTGTGAACTTGGCTGGCAGGAAAACGGCGGTCGGCCCGAAGAACGACAGGCTGGCGGTGACGTGGTCTGGTTTCTGCCTCGTGACGCCGAGCACACCGTGCGGTTGCGGCGCTCCGCGTTCTGGATCGTTTTCTATTTTGACCCGGGCCTCGACATTGCAAGGGACGTGGCCGTGCGTGCCACTCTGGCGCCGTTGGGCGACTACGTGAGGCGCGATTCCCTGATTGGGGACCTGAGTGCGGCCCTGCGCCGCGAACGCGCGACCGGAACCGTCGAGGATCCCGCCCATGTGGTTAATCTCGGGTCTCTCCTGGGTTCATGTCTCCTGCGGGCGCATGCGCGCGAACGCCAGAAGCCCCGCGCGGTCATACCTCTGCAGAAGGAGGTAAAGGAACGGGTCCGCCATTTCGTGGTGGGCCATCTGCACGAGAAGCTGACCCTCGCCGACTTGGCGAAGATGGCCGGGATGGCGCCCGACCATTTCAGCCGGAGATTGAAGGCCAGCACCGGGCTGACCGCCGAGCAATTCATCCTGCGCTTGCGGCTGGACCACGCGCAAAGCCTCCTGCGAACGGGCCGTTACTCGGTGGAGGAAGTGGCGGGAAAGTGCGGATTCAAGAATCACGCCTCCCTGACCAAGCAATTTTCGATCCGATTTGGCCGACCACCCCGGAGTTTTCTGCCGCCACACGGCTCCCAATAGACGCAAGAAATACACGGTTGCGGCCAAGGACAGGCATCTTGGTTGTTGATAGAATCAGGGGTTTAGTCTCCCGCGCAGTTTCATATCACTGGCGCGTTTAACTCCATCGCAACTCCGCGTTCCTCCTGCCGGGCCAACGGGCTGGAATCGCTCCATGCCCCAGCCATGAAAGAATCCGCCCATGTTATCCCCGTCTGCAACGAAAGCCACCGGTCCTTCGTGACCGCTTCCCGTCAACTCCGCCGCAAAATCGGAGCACGAGCCCCGAGCGCAGTCGAACTGATCCAGTTCGAACTGCAGGGGCGGAATCCCGCCGATATCGTCGCTACCTATTTGGATTATCTCCGGGACGCTGAGCGCAGCCGGCAGACCAAACGTGGCGTCCGCCGTGTGCGCGTGCTGCCCGCCCCGGACGTAACCTGGCCGGCGCGTTTAAGCCCCAGCCCTGTCAAGGATCCCAGCCGCAACTGACCGACGGTAGGAATGCCGCGGTCCGATTCAAATCCGTCACCGCGCACGGCGCCCGCGTCCGTGCCGGTGGCAATCTACACCCGGGTTTCGACAGATAACCAGGTCGGCGGGCGGTTTGACTCCTGCGAGAGTCAGGCCGCCATCTGCCGCGAGCATATTGAGAAGCATGCCGGAGACGGCTGGTATGAAGTCGCATGCTATACCGACGCCGCCTATTCCGGCGGCTCGATGAACCGGCCGGGAGTTCAGGCGCTCAAGCGCCAGATCGAGTCAGGTGGCGTCAAGGTAGTGCTCATCTACAAGCTCGAGCGCGTCATGCGCAGCACGGACGAGTGGATTCCGTTTCGGGCTTTTCTCAAGAAGCACGCCTGCCGTTTGGAAAGCGCCACGGAAGACCTTTCCGAGAGCACGCCTTCCGGCCGTTTGAAAAACATCCTGATGATGGGCTTCTCGCAGTATGAGCGCGAGAACACCGCGGAGAAAACTTTGGCCAAGATGCAGCAGCAGGCCAAGCGTGGCATCTGGAACGGCGGCATGGTGCCCTATGGTTACGATTACGACGCCAAGGCGCAGGTACTCCGGCCCAATGCAACGGAAGCCCCGGTGGTGCGGCGCGTCTTTGAACTGGCCGCCAAACTCGTCACGCTCACCGAAATCGCCCACCTGCTCAACGCCGAAGGCCTTCGCACCAAGGGGCGGGAGTTCCGCCGCCGCGACGGGAAAATCGATCAGGTAGGCGCCCAACTCTTCCGTTCGGACGGGCTCCGTCTGCTCCTCCGTAATCCGGTTTATCGCGGCGCGATCCGCTTTGCCGGCCAGGAGTATGCCGCCCGCCACGAGCCCCTCGTTCCATCCGAGCTTTGGGAAAAAGCCAATGCTGCCGTGTCCACCACGCTTCCTCGGGCCGGTCCGCGGGTCAGCGACCGCGACATGCACGCGCACCTGCTCAAGGGTCTCGCCCATTGCGGTTGCTGCAACCGGGCACTGGTGCCGACCGATTCGACCAAGCACGCCGGCGCTGAAAAAGTTTACCGCTACTATGCGTGCAGCACGATCATGCGGCAACGGGAGTCGAGCCCTTGTCCGGTGGGCCGCGTCTCCGCTGATGCCTTGGAACGGGTGGTGGTCATCTTCCTGAGCGAAGTGAGCAAGCATCCCGCCGTGGCGGCGGCGGCAATCCAGCATTCCGAGACACTGAAAACCAAGGATCGACCGATCCTGGTCGCAGAACTGTCAGCCATCCAGAAGCAGTTGGAAATCGTAGGAAAGAAATTCAAGCACTGCATCCAAGCCGTCGAGGCCGGCGGTGCCGATGTGCTCGGCGACAGTCTGCGCGAGCGCGCGACCGAATTGCGCGCTGAGAAAGACCGGCTCATCGTGGCCCGTGAGCAAAAGCGCCAGCAGGTTGATGCCTGTGATGCCACCCAGCTCACCGAAAAGCGCATCCTCGGCGCCTTGGAGCGCGTGGCCGAGATACTCCCGAAGATGGACGTGTCGGCCCGGCGGGAGTTCATCCACCTGTTTGTTGAGCGCGTCGAAGTCCGGAAGCGCTCGGTGCGCCAGCGGGCCGGTCAGCCGGCCGAGCCAGCGCGGATGATGGAAGTGAAAGTGCGCCTGCACGTGCCCCGACTGGTCGAGGCGATGGACGAGAAATCATTTTCGGAGACGCGCCTCCAGCGCTCCGCTTTCACCACGCGCGGGCTCGCGCTGGAATCCAAGGTTGATTTCACACGCGCCCATCGTGGCGAGGTGACGATCACGGCACCCTTCACCAAGGTGGTGCCTTTCGGTTCGGTCGCGAGGCCGGCTCCAAGGCCGGTGCCTGCGCCGACCGAACAACAGCATGCCATTCATCGTGCACACAAATGGCAGCGGATGCTGAAAGATAAACTCGTCCCTCATCGCTTCGCTTTGGCGAAGCAGGAGCAGGTAACTCCCGGACATGTCACCCGGATGCTCCGATTGACCGAATTGATGCCCGAGATTCAGGATTATCTTTTGAAGCTAAGAGCCGTTAATCCTGCGCGGCATTTTCCGCTCCGAGAAATCGGCGAACTGGCTAAGCTCGATCCGGAAGCGCAGAAGCGAGCCTTTGCACGTTTTCAACGCCAGTTTTCTGCACGTATTGGGATGAGTCAGTAGACCCCGTTGCAGGCGATTTGAGGTGCAGCCGTTTGCCCGGCTGCGGAGCGAGGCGATTTTGTCTCGGGATGTAAAACGCCCGTGGAATCTGCGGAAATATCGAAAATCGCACCCTGAAACCACAACCACGAGGCATTCGAGACAAAAACGAATTTCAGTTCCTCCCAACAACCAACAACTTAATTTTTTTGTCTCGGACGGTAAAAGGTTGTTGGCCCATCCAAGATGGCTGCCCGACATGGATTCGAACCATGACTAGGTGAGTCAAAGTCACCTGTGCTACCATTACACCATCAGGCAATGTGAAGGAGCGGTCGAAAGAAGAGCTCCTGCCGAGACGGGTCAAGGGCGGAAATCGCCCACCCGTGAGTTTCCAGCCGTTGCCGGATGAAAATTTATTCATCCGGTTTTCATGCTCCATTCATTTCTGTGTGGGAAAAGCTGGCATGCGCCAAGGACTTCTGTGGCTGTCGCTCGCCCTTGCCCTGACCTTTGGTCGGGTCAGGGCGACGGAGCGCGCCTTGATTTTTGACCTACCGCAGTCGCGGGTCGAAATCAGCGTAAAGGCGACCTCGGGGACGTTTTTGAGCCGGTTGCGCGTGTTTGAGCCGCTGGTGACCGTCGATGAGGGTGGACGGGTCGTGGCGGCGGAGCTACATTTTCGCTTCGCCGATATCGCCACCGGCAAACCGAAGCGCGACCGTGCGTTGCAGGTGTGGCAGCAATCCGAGGTGTTTCCCGACAGTCATTTTGTGCTGACCCGATTGGGGGCCACCGCAGAGGGCTATCTGGAGGCGCACGGCCTGCTGACCCTGCACGGTGTGACGCGGGAGATCAGCTTTCCGGTGTGGATCGCGCATGACACCGGCGTCATCGCGATCGACGGCGATGCGTGGTTGGATGTGCGCGTATTCGGGCTGCCCGTGCCGCGGCTTTATTGGGTGCTCAAAGTGGATCCGTGGGTGCGCGTGCGGTTTCATCTTCAGGGCACGGTCGCGTCGTGATGATGCTGTCTTTGTGTCACGCGGCCGCGGGTTGGGGCGGCGGTTGCGCCTGCGGCTGCGGGCGGCGGGAAGTTCGGACATTGCTAGGGTTGGTCTCGCGCGTCCGGGGCGGATGTGGCAACAACAACCCCGTGCCAGTGGCACACGCATGAAAATCCTGATTGTCGAAGACGAACGCAAAGTGGGTCGTTTCATCGAGCAGGCGTTCACCGAGCAGGCGCACGCGGTGCGGCTCGTGTCGTCGTGCGCGGCCGCGAGGGATGCGTTGGCCGAGTCGCCTTACAACGCGGTTGTGCTCGATCTGGGTTTGCCGGACGGCGACGGGCTCGAGCTGTTGCGCGAGTGGCGCGCGGCGGGCTTTAACGAGCCGGTGCTGATTCTGAGCGCGCGCGATGCGGTGGAGGATCGCATTCGCGGTTTGAATCTGGGCGCGGACGATTACCTGCCGAAGCCGTTCAGTATCGACGAACTGCTGGCGCGCATGCGCTCGCTGTTGCGGCGGCAATCTTCCGGGCCGCGCGTCACGGTGCTGGAGCATCGCGCGGTGCGGCTCGATTTGCTGGCGCGCACGGCGTGGTGTGCCGGGCAACCGGTGGAGTTGACCAGCCGCGAGTTTGCGCTGCTGGAGCTGTTTTTGCAAAATCCGCGTCGCGTGCTGACGCGCACGTTGATCGCAGAGCGGATTTGGGAGGCGTCCTACGATCTGGAAACCAACCTGATCGAAGTTTACGTGCGGCGGTTGCGCCAGAAATTCGCCGCGGTCGGCGATGAGCCGATTATCAAGACAGTCCGCGGCACGGGGTATCAACTCGCGTGAACTCGTTTACTTTTCGCCTGACGCTGCGCGTGGCGCTGCTGGTGACCGTGATGACCGCAGTCGTGTTCGCCATCGGCGGCTGGCTGCTCGTGTCGCAAATGGAACGCAGCTTGCAAATGATGCACGAAGTGGAGGCGAAAGAGTTGGGCGAAATTCTCGGGCAGGAGGCGTCGCTTGCGCCCGCCCTTGTCGCTGCGCGCATTCGTCGTGACGCCGACAGCGATGCGGCGTTGTTCATTATCCAAATCATGGGGCCGGGCGGGAATATTGTTTACCGCTCAGAAAATCTGGGCGCGACAATTTTGCCGACGATCGAACAGGAGGAACCGCATTGGACGACGACGTTGCCTTACTTGGGTCGCGTGCATTTGTCGGCGTTTGCGCACGGGCCGTGGCGCATTCAAATCGGCAGTCCGCTCGCGCCGTCGGAGCGGCTCGTCATCGACTACGCCAAGGTCGGCGTGATGCTCACGCTCGGCGTGGCGGTGCTGGGCATCGCGGTCGGCTATCTGTTTAGTCGCGAGGCGTTGCGTCCGGTGCGGGCGATCGAAATAGCGGCGCGGCGCATCCGGGCGGACAATCTCGGCGAGCGCATTCCCGTGCCCGCGGGTCGCGACGAACTTTCGGCCCTCGCGCAGTTGCTAAACGAGACATTTGATCGCCTGGAAAAGTCGTTCAAGCAAGTCCGCCAATTCAGTGCGGATGCCTCCCACGAACTCAAGACACCGCTCGCCTTGATCCGTTTGAATGCGGAGAAACTGCAACAACAACTCGGCGATAACGCCGAGGCCAATGCGGCGATTGCCGACATCCTCGAGGAGATCGCCGGTTTGAACCAAATAATCGACCGGCTGCTTTTCCTCGCGAAATCGGAAAGCGGCGCGCTGACAGCGGAGCTGCGTCCGTTTGCGTGTGCGCCGCTGGTCGCGACGCTCGCGGAGGATGCGCAAGTGCTCGCGGAAGATCGCGGCGCGCGCTTCGTCGTGGAGCAGAATGTGTCTGGTGAATTACGCGGAGCTGCGGATTTATTGCGGCAATTGCTGCTCAACTTGGTCGCGAATGCCGTCGCGGTTTCGCCGCGTTACGGGGTGGTGACATTGCACTCGGGGCCGGTCGGCGAGCAGTGGGAATTTGTGGTGACGGATGAAGGTCCGGGGTTGCCCGATGAAAAACTGGGACGAATTTTCGAGCGTTTCGTGCGTTTCGCAGGCGACGAAGAACAGACCGCGCCACGCGGTCACGGTCTCGGACTTGCGATATGCAAGAGCATCGCCGAATTGCACGGCGGCACGATTCGCGCCGTGCGGCGCACGGACCGCAGTGGTTTGCAACTGATCGTGCGCCTGCCGTTCCCGACGCTGTGAGTTAGCGGCGACGCGGGGCGGGCGCGCTACGTTTCGCGACCGGTGCGTTGATAAACGGCTCGAAGATGGCGCGGTTTTTCACTGGAAAACGTCCGATGATCCGCACGCCGTCATCGAGCGTTTCCTGCGCGCTCACCGTGCCGAGATCGTGCAGTTTGCCGATGATATCGTAGCGATGATGCGGCACGAGCAGATCGGCGCTGACGTGATCGTCGATGGCGAGTTCGCAGCAACGGGCAAGCAATCGGTCGAGCCCTTCGCCAGTGTGCACACTGATGAAAAGAGCCTCAGGATGCTTAGCGCGCATCAGCGCCAGTGGGTGAATGGTCGCGGCGTCGATTTTGTTGAAGACGATCAGCATCGGCTTGTTGCCGGCGCCGAGTTCGCCGAGCACTTCCATCGTCGTGGCGAAGTGATGTTCGACGTTGGGATTCGCGACATCGAGCACGTGAATAATAAAATCCGCGACGACGACTTCTTCCAGCGTCGCCTTGAACGCCTCGACGAGACGGTGGGGGAGACGGCGAATGAATCCCACGGTGTCCGTGGCGAGCAACGTGCGACCGTCGGGCAGTTCGAGTTGGCGCGTCGTGGGATCGAGCGTGGCGAAAAGTTTGTCGGCGGCCAACACGTGCGCGCCGGTGAGTTTGTTGAGCAACGACGATTTGCCCGCGTTGGTGTAGCCGACGATGGCGGTGCCGGGGACGGGTTTGCGCATGCGTTTGCGGCGTTGCACTTCGCGTTGTTGAAGCACTTCGGCGAGTTCGCTTTTCAGTCGCGTGACGCGGTCGCGCACGAGGCGGCGATCCTGTTCCAACTGTGTTTCACCTTCGCCACCAAGCGCGCCTTTGCCGCGCTGACGTGATAAGTGCGTCCACGCGCGCTTGAGGCGCGGCAGCGAATACTCCATGCGCGCGAGCGCGACTTGCAGCACGGCTTCGCGGGTCTGCGCGCGGTCGGCGAAAATTTCCAAAATGACTTCCTGCCGATCAATTACGGCGAGGCCGGATTCTTCCTCCCAGTTGCGTTGCTGCCCCGGTGATAACTCCTCGTCGAGGATGATGACGTCGCACTCGGCGGCCTTGGCGTGTTTGATCAATTCGGCCGCCTTGCCTGTGCCGAGGAGAAACTTGGCTTGTGGCTCGCGCAAATTGATCAGCGTGGAATGCACAATCTCGATGCCGAGATTTTCGACCAATTCTTCCAACTCGCCGAGGAGTTCCTCTCCTTCGCCAATCGCCATTTTGGGCGTCTGGATGCCCACAAGGAGGGCGCGCTGGGTCGATTTTTGATCGGTAAGGAAATCTGCCATGTGCGGCCACCAGTAATCCGATGAAAGAGGGGAGTCAAATCACCAGAAAATCAGCTTTATTCTGCAAAGGAGGAAGATAGTGTCGTCCAATGAAGACACCACTCTTGCTGTGTTTCGTTTTGTTGGCTTCGGGATGCGCAACGGGACCAGTCGCTCAACAGGTCACGTTTTTCGAATCAGAATTAGCGCCTTTCAAAGAAAAGGGAAATTGCCGGATCAGAGGTGAGGCATTTGCCAAGACGAAAGGTGGCGATGTTAAAGTTGCCGCTGGGAATGCGGTCTTTCTCGTGCCAGACACTCCTTACACAAGAGAACGTTGGGAGATAATGAAATCAGGGAGGAACCCCGCAGAGCCAAATGCTGCTCTCTCTCCCTACGTGCGTCGAACTGCGGCCAATGCGAAAGGGGAATTCAGTTTTAGTAACCTGCCGCCCGGTGCTTATCTGATTCATTGCCGGATTTCTTGGATGGTTCCGAATGGAACCGAAACAGGGGGCTTTATTTTGGCGCGTGTTGTTGTTTCCGAAGAGAAACCCGCCGTTCGCACGATACTCCGCCCCGGCAAAGAAGTCTTCTAGTTTGATCTCAATTTTCCGTCAGTTTGATGTCTTCATCAATGGTTGCGGAAGCGCGCAAGTGCGCGTGTTCGTGCGTTTGTCGGCGTCAGGGTTGTGACGGTGAACGAAGTTTTCGTAGTTGCGCATTAACCCACGGATAGATTTTCGCCGCGAAGATGTTGCGAAGACCTTGAAGTATTCCGCGCACTCTTCGCCACTCAAGTAGCCCATCCGGGCGAAATGGCGCGCTTTGGCGCGGTCGCGGCGCGTTGTGGCACAGTGTAGTGCGGTGTGCGGACTCTCTCCCGACTGAAGTAATCACCGCGCGAATTGGAATGCCGTATGCAGGTAACCTGTTAACTCTTTCTCTATGGACTCGCAAAAAATGACCGTCATGTCGCGCCAAGCGGTGCAAGACGCCCAATCGCTCGCGCGACGCCATGCCCACCACGAAGTTGAAACGTGGCACTTGCTCAGTGCGTTACTCGCCAACGAAGGCGGCATCGTGCCGTCGCTGGTCGAGAAGCTCGGCCTCACTGTCAGCGCGCTGCAACTGGCCGCCGAGCGCGAGTTGGAGCGCATCCCGAAGGTCAGCGGCGCGGTCGATGTTTCGAAGGTTTACGTGACGCAAGCCGTGCACGAAGTGCTCGCGCGCGCCGAGCAGGAAGCCGAGCAACTCAAAGACGAATTCGTCAGCGTGGAGCACTTGTTTCTCGCCTTGCTGCACGTCGCCAAGCCCGCCGCGCTCGCGAAATATTTCGCCAGTTTCAACCTCGACCGCGCCTCCGTGCTCAAGGAAATGCAACGCATGCGCGGCAGCCAGCGCGTGACGACCGACAGCCCCGAATCGACTTACAACGCGCTCGAAAAATACGGCATCGATTTGGTCGAGCAGGCGCGTCGCGGCAAACTTGATCCGGTGATCGGTCGCGACAGCGAGATTCGCCGCGCCATCCGCATTCTCTCGCGCAAGACCAAGAACAATCCGGTTCTCATCGGCGAGCCCGGCGTCGGTAAAACCGCCATCGTCGAAGGTCTCGCGCAACGCATCCTCGCCGGCGACGTGCCGGAGGGGCTGAAGGACAAAGTGCTTTTCGCGCTCGATATGGGCGCGCTCATCGCGGGCGCGAAATATCGCGGCGAATTCGAGGAACGCCTCAAGGCCGTGCTCAACGAAGTGAAACAAGCCGACGGACGTATTCTGCTCTTCATCGACGAACTGCACAACATCGTCGGCGCCGGTCGCACCGAAGGAGCGATGGATGCGGGCAATCTGCTCAAGCCCATGCTCGCGCGCGGCGAGTTGCACTGCATCGGCGCGACCACGCTCAACGAATACCGCAAATACATCGAAAAGGATTCCGCGCTGGAACGCCGCTTTCAACCCGTGCTCGTGGCCGAGCCGTCGGTCGAGGATGCGATTTCGATTCTGCGCGGTCTGCGCGAACGATTCGAGTTGCACCACGGCGTGCGCATCCAGGACAACGCGCTCGTCTCCGCCGCCGTGCTCTCGCACCGCTACATCGCTGACCGTTTTCTGCCCGACAAGGCGATCGACCTCATCGACGAGGCGTGCGCGATGATCCGCACCGAGATCGATTCGCTACCGACCGAACTCGACGAGCTGCAACGCCGCGTGATGCAACTCGAGATCGAGGAAACCGCGTTGCAAAAGGAACGCGACGACGCGTCGAAGCGCCGCCTCGACGTGTTGCGTAAAGAACTCGCCGACGTGAAGGAGCGCGCCACCGCCCTGCGCGCCGTCTGGCAAAAAGAGAAGGACGCGCTCGGTCGCGTGCAGAGGGTGCGCGAGGAGTTGGAAGCCGCGCGCTTGGAGATGGCGAAGGCGGAACGCGCTTACGATTTGAACCGCATCGCGGAGTTGCGGCACGGTCGTATCCCGCAACTCGAACAGGAACTCGCGCGCGCCGAGAAAGCCGATCGCACCACGACGACGTTGGTGAAGGAGGAAGTGTCGTCCGAGGAAGTTGCTGAAATCGTTTCGAAGTGGACGCACATTCCGATGACGCGACTCCTCGAGGGCGAAAAGGAGAAGTTGCTCAAACTCGAAGACGAACTGCACCGCCGCGTGATCGGTCAGGATGAAGGCGTGCGCCTCGTCACGGAAGCGATCTTGCGCGCGCGCGCGGGCATCAAGGACCCGCGGCGACCGATTGGCAGTTTCCTGTTTCTCGGGCCGACTGGCGTGGGCAAGACGGAGTTGGCCAAAGCGCTCGCGGAACAACTCTTCGATTCGGAAGCAAATCTCATCCGCCTCGACATGTCCGAATACATGGAGAAGCACAGCGTCGCGCGCATGATCGGCGCGCCTCCGGGCTATGTCGGCTACGACGAAGGCGGGCAACTCAGCGAGGCCGTGCGGCGCAAGCCCTACTCGGTCGTGTTGCTCGATGAAATCGAGAAGGCGCACCCCGATGTGTTCAACGTGCTGCTGCAAGTGCTCGACGACGGTCGCATCACCGATTCGCAGGGCCGCACGGTGAATTTCAAGAACACCGTCATCATCATGACTTCCAACATCGGCAGTCGCCACTTGCTCGATGGCGTCACTGACGTGGAAATTCCGGAGAGTGTGCGCGAAAGCGTATTCGCGGATCTGCGGCAGACGTTCCGCCCGGAATTTCTCAACCGCGTCGATGAGACCGTGTTGTTCAAACCGCTGTCGCTTGAGGAAATCGAACGTATCGTCGATCTGCTCATCGCGGATATCAACCGCCGTCTCGCAGACCGTCGCGTCTCGGTGGTCTTGGACACGCGCGCGAAAAAATGGGTCGCCGAGAAAGGTTACGATCCCGTCTTCGGTGCGCGCCCGCTCAAGCGCTTCCTGCAACGCCACCTCGAGACCCGCCTCGCCCGCGCCCTCATCGGCGGCGAACTCGCCGAAGGCGCCACCGCCAACTTCGCCATCAAGGACGACACCCTCGTGCTCACCTGACCACTCAAGCGTGTGCGCGTGCCCTCGACCGAGAACGCGAGTAAGCGCGCACCCCGGCCGGTTTGTAACGTATTATATTACAAGTGGGCTTGGGTCGGCTGGAATCCCGCCGGTGATGAGGCACAGCCACAGCGCCGCGGGTGGCGAGTTGCAGGGTGTTGGTAGGGGAATGACTGCGCTTTGGAGGGTAGGGCCAGTTCGTAACGTATTATATTACAAACTGACTGGCGGGCCTCTGGGGGGGGCGTGCGCGCCCGCGAGTGACCGCGGCGACGGTGGGCGCGCAAACTGTGACGTTGGATTTCTTCCTTTGCGGCGCGGGGACTTTGTGGGATGACTGGGCAACATGTCCGCTGAGCCCATTCGCTTTTTCAACCGCGCCAAGCAATCGATCGAGACCGAACAAATCTATGGAGAGAAATGGCTCCGTTGGACCTACGAGTCCGGTCTCGGTGGCTACGCGCTCAACGCGTTGGTCAAACGCGCGTTTCTCTCGCGCTACTACGGCTGGCAAATGTCGCGGCCGAGCAGCACGCGCCGCATTTTGCCGTTCATCATCGATTACGGGTTGAACGTCGATGAGTTCGCCAAGAGCCCCTTTGTTTTCAATTCGTTCAACCATTTTTTCTACCGCGCCTTGAAGCCCGGCGCGCGTCCGCTCGCGGAAGGTGAGCGCGTGGCGGTGTTGCCGGCCGATGGTCGCCACTTAGCTCTGCCCAACATCGATCAAGCCGACGGTTTCTACGCTAAGGGACAACGCTTTGATCTGCGCGCGTTCCTCGGCGATGACGCGCTGGCGCAGGAGTTTGCTGGTGGCTCGTTGCTCATCTCGCGGCTGTGTCCGGTGGATTACCATCGGTTTCACTTTCCGGTGGCGGGCGTGCCGAACGAATCGCGCCTGATCAACGGTTGGCTCTACTCGGTGTCGCCGATCGCCCTCCGTCGCAACCTCGGCTACCTGTGGGAAAACAAGCGCGCGGTGACGCTGGTGGATTCGCCGGTGTTTGGCCGCGTGGCGGTGTGTGAGATCGGCGCCACGATGGTCGGTAGCATCGTGCAATCGTATCTCGCCGAGCGCGGGGTGGCGAAAGGCGACGAGAAGGGTTACTTCCAGTTTGGCGGGTCGTGCGTCGTGACGATTTTCCAGCGCGGCCGGATCACTTTCGACGCGGATTTGGTGCAACACAGCGCCGCCGGGCTCGAAGTTTACGCCTGCATGGGCGAGGCACTGGGCACGGCACCGTAACCACCATCCTCACTGGAGCGAGCCGCAGCAGAGCGTGCGCGTTTGGCGCCTTAGGTTTCTCCGCTTGCCGGAGGCGGCGAAATGCGCAATCCACATGGTTTCCCAGTCGCTCGGGTGGTGGAATGGCAGACACGCCGGTCTTAGAAGCCGGTGCCGTAAGGCGTGAAGGTTCGAGTCCTTTCCCGAGCACCAATTAAGAAATCCGGCAGCAGCCAAGTGCGGTAGAATCCGGCCTTCCGGTTGAACCGCATGGCAAACGTGCCCTGCAACCAGCGCATACCGTCGACCAGATTCGCATGCGGCGTGGAGACCGCCAGGTGATTGAAGAACGTTACGAACCACAAACTACAAAGCCTGACCCCGTCAGCTTCCTTGACCGAAAACAAGTGGCGACCGCCTCTCCTTGTCAAGAGTCAAGACCTGACGTCATTTTGCTACATAGGCCGGGCAGACTCAAAAAAGCCTACGAGGACAATTTGGCAGATTTTACGACCAGAGAAAAATCGGTAACACCTTGGCACGCGGCTCTTCCCCTCTTCCAGCGCCGCCTCCATTCCTATCTATAGAACTTACCGGACACCGATGGCTCGTTCACTTAAAAGACACTCGTCCAAAACGGTCCATTACTACCGTTTTCTCGTTTTTCCCTATATTGAATCTGAATTCTACACTGTCGCTTAATATTTATTCACCAATAAGATTAGGTCCGTTATAATTATCTTGGGTTGAAATGCCTTCCTTCGTTTCTAAGAATTCTCAAGCGATTCGTCGAGCATCCTCGATTCTCATTGGTAAAGGATCTAACGTAGCACCGTCCAGTGGCAGCGTAAGTGTCGGAACCTTAGAAATTTCACGTGGAACTGCATTTCGATCTAGCGGAGCACTCCCGTAAGGGTTCATTGGATCAAATAGAACTGTTTGCTTTATTACGAACCCAAGAACTATAGCACTTAGTGCTGCGACAGATACAATGACGGTCTTTTTCATTTTGAGTATAGGTGTTCGGTGTAGTGCCTCCGCACATTTACCTGCCAGACCGAGTCAGGATTGACTCCCCTCGACTTCAGAAAATCAACCGTCCTTGGATTCGACAGGCTGCCAGCAATAGGGTCAGGCTTTGTAGTTTGTAGTCCATCCTAGCTTCTTTTGTAGGGCGGGGTCGGGTTGGCGCTGCCAGGCACTGGCTTGGCGGCTGACTTCGTGTAGTCCGCCCATGTTCAAGGCGGTCC
>JAUXXD010000012.1 GCA_030681265.1 Candidatus Didemnitutus sp.
AAACGAGTTGAGCTTTACGCGGGTAAAAATCAACCTCGTAAAGCTCAACCCACGATTTTCAAATGTTGACCTCCAACTATTTAGTGTCCCTCATCCCCTCACGGGCCCTAACCTTGCAAAGCTCAACTCAGTTGAGGTGAATATACTGATCGGCGGAAGAAACTATGCTCAAAGAAACACCAGCATCCCTTCGTGCTTACTTCGGTTTGATTGCCATATTCGCATTTCTGCCGGTTGTCGGGCAGCTAAGCGAAGGTGGCGCTGATATTGGGAGCTCCATTGTTGGCGTCCTATTCGGCACCCTGTATTCCTACGTCGCCATAAGAATGGATCACCTTCTCGCCTATCGACCGGCGATAATTCGCGGGGTTTTGCTATTGAATCTTGTGCTTAGCGGACTGGCGGCGGCCGCAGGTGCCTTGGCAGGGCAGTTGTGGTCACGCCTGCCCTACTTGGCCATAGCTTTTGCGATTACTGCGTATCTCTATTCCAGCGTTGGACGGCTATCGAAGACCATGGTGAAGAAAGAGGCCGATCCAAACCGCCAGAGAACAACGCACGGGATGTGACCTAAATCGTATGTGCGTGCTCCGCTCAGCATCTCCCGTAGTTCAAAAGGGCTCACTCCAGACGAGCCAATAGAGACGAGCCAATAGGGTCAGGCTTTGTAGTTTGTAGTTGACAGTTGGGAGGGACTGGGTGGGCTGGTGGGTATGGCGCGACCATTGCGAATGGAGTCCGAGACCGGCGTGTATCACGTCCTGAACCGGGGGAACTACCGGACGGACATTTTCCGGTCAGACAAGACCAAGACGGCCTTCCTCATGTGCCTCGGCGAGGCTTGCGAGAAAACCGGATGGGAAGTCCATGCGTGGTGCCTGATGTCGAATCATTACCATCTGGCCCTCTCGACCCCCAACGCTAACCTGGTGGACGGCATGCGCTGGTTGCAGGGCACGTTTTCGACTCGTTTCAACCGGATGCGCCGCGAGGCTGGGCACCTTTTCCAAGGCCGTTACAAGAGCCTTGTCGTGGATCCCGAGGGCGGACTGGGCCCTCTCTGCCATTACATCCACCTCAATCCCGTCCGGGCGAAACTGTGCCCCGTCTCCGGGCTGTCAGACTACCGATGGACCAGTTTACCTTGGTTGATGGAAACGAAGCGTCGACCGGGCTGGTATCAACCCCAACCTGCTCTGGCCCACGCGGGCGCCTTGGCGGACACTCCCGCCGGGCGCAGAAAATACCTCGCTTACCTCGACTGGCTGGCCGAGGACGAAGCGGAACGAAAAAAACAACGCTTCACGGAAATGTCCAAGGGGTGGATTATCGGGACCAGCGACTTCGCCAAGACCATGATCAAGGAACAGCAGGAACTCGTGGGGCGGGGACGTCGGATGGCCGCCGCCACTCAGGCCACACGGGAAGCCCTCTGGGAGGAAGAGTTGACCTCCCTCCTGGCGAAACTCCGCCGGACGCCCGCCGATCTGGTGCAAGCAAGCAAATCAGCCGACTGGAAGCGGGCCCTCGCCGCCACCCTGAAGGCGCGCACGACGGCGACCAACCGCTGGCTCGGTGAAACGCTCCATATGGGCGGACTGCACGAAGTCAGCCGCCAAGCCAGTGCCTGGCAACGCCAACCCGACCCCGCCCTCCAAAAGAAACTGGGATGGACTACAAACTACAAAGCCTGACCCCATTTGCCGAGCCCAGCCACCCTGCGCCGCGCAGCGGCTTGGTTCAACAAGAGCACTACAGCACAACGCGCTTCGCGCGTGGCTGACCGCTGAACGATCGGCGGAAGAAAGATGAATATGCTTTCCAGATTCTTCGGGAAGAAAGAGTCGGTCCGAAAGATTTCGATTCGCGGGCCGCTCGAGAGCGTGGACGGAAAGCTTGTGCTTATGATTCCACTCGCGGTTGGTGGCAGCGACCTCATCCAGTGCACGAAGGGCATAGGTGTTGTCGATGGTCATTTCCTGAAGATTGAGGTTCAGCCGTGGATGGCGGAGAAGCTCGGAATTTCCGAAGGGACCATCATGTCAGTCGATACCACCGAGGGTAAGTTTCGGATGCAGCGTGCCGTCGAAGCCGAGCCGATCCAGACGTCCAGAGACAACGCGCGGGATGTGACCTAAATCGTATGCACCTTCTCCGCTCAGCATCTCCAGTAATTCAAAAGGGCTCACTCCACGCTCGCCCGCGCGTGTCTCATCGGTGACGATGGGCAAAATATATGAGCTCCTTTGACGTGACATTTCAGTTGGTGGATTCGCCGGTCGACAAAAGTGAGAGCGGTGGCTCAGTGGCCGGCGATGGTCTTGTAGGCGTATTTCGCGATTTCCCATTCGCGAAAGAAATCGCCCGCGCGAAGGAAGGCGCGACATTCCCGACCATCATGTTTCGACGCTTGAGCGATGGCGAAGAGGTGTCGGTCTGGACCATCGACGATAAGCAGTTCGATCTGTGCTTCGTGAAGAACGGAAAGAAGTCGTTTCTGAACAATCGTTCGAAGGATCAGGTGGAGGAGATTCTCATCCGATTTCGGACCGAGTCTGTTGATGCGATTCGTCCGCCAAGCTTGTGGCGTAAGTTATTCGGATGAAAAGAGGCCCATCCAGAGCATCACAGACGACGGGGCTGCGCCCCGTCGTGTCTGACTGCTGACGTTGGCCGAAAGATTATGATGCGCGCCCTCCTCATCTTCACTCTAACATTACTCGTTGAGGTAGCATTTGCAGCAGAGCCGGTAGTCGGGCGCTGAAAAGGGGTCTGGTTTTAAGTTTTAATATTTCACCTCGTCCCCGATTGGTTGCCTGACGCCCTCACCCCATGGCTCGCAAGCTGGAGGAAGGAATGGCCCCTTTTCACCGTTATGAAAAACGAGCTGGCCCAGAAGCTCGAAACTACGGATTAAACATTCACCCCGAATGAATCCCTCCGTCTCACTGCGTCCGGTTGAAGTGGGCGATCTTCCGCATGTTTTCGCGCACCAGCTTGATCCGGAAGCCACCCGGCTCGCCGCTTTTCCGGCACGTGATTGGGAGGCCTTTTATTCCCATTGGATGACCAACATCATCGGTCGGCCCACGGCGTTGAGCTACGCCATCCTTTGGGGGGACCGCGTGGCCGGCCATATTGGGGCGTGGACGGATGTCGGCTCGCACGAGCGTCTCGTCGGCTACTGGCTCGGACGTGAATTCTGGAATCAAGGGATCGCCTCGACGGCCCTGGGGCTATTCTTGTCGGTCGAATCCACGCGGCCGCTGCATGCGCGGGTGGCGCAGCACAATCTCGGCTCGATCCGCGTGCTCGAGAAAGCCGGGTTTGTGCGCGTGGGGGAGGATGCATTTGCCGCACCGGATGGAACGCCCGGCGCAGAATATATTTATCGCCTCTCAACTCCCATTGCCTAACGCGCCAGCGAGTGTGGACTGCGCAGGGTCCCGCACGGCAGCTACTTGCCGATTGACGCTGGCAGCGGAATCGCTCTGATCGCCGCCGATGCGCATGCGCGGTATTTCCAGTTCGGCGAGTAAACTGACGGTGCGTGGCGGCGGGGCTGGTGCAGCCTTGGCCGCAGAGCGAGAGTCAACCGCGCGGCGGTGAATTTTAGTCGAGACGTCATGTCTCCCCGTAACCCCAACCCCAACACAATGAACAATCGCACGCGTTTAGCCTGCCTTGTCTGCCTCGTCGTGGCTTCGGCCACTTCTTCGTTCGCCTACATCATCACGAGTTACCAGATGGTGCTCGGCAATCCGAGTAGTGCCGGCACCAGTGCCGAGAACTACCTGAAGCAGCTCCCGCAATACGCCCTCGGCTACCAGAGTTCCACCGGCATTCCCAGGTGGGTCGCGTGGAGCCTTACTTCCGGCGATCAGGGTTCCGGTCGTTACGATGGCAACTTCATCACCGACACCTCGCTGCCGGCCGGCATGAAGCGCGTCACCCACTCCGATTACACCAACAGCGGCTATGATCGCGGTCACATGTGCCCCAACGCCGACCGCAACATCACGCTCGCTGACGCCAAGGAGACCTTCATCCTCACGAACATCCAGCCGCAACGTCCCGACAACAACCAGGGCATCTGGGCGAACTTTGAGACGTATTGCCGCAATCTCACCAACAGCACCGGCCGCGAAGTGCTCATCATGTCCGGCGGCTACGGTTCCGCCGGCACCATCGGCACCAACGTTGTCACCGTGCCGACGCACAATTGGAAGATCGCCATCCTCGTCCCTGCGGGCAGCGGCTCGCCGATCACGAAAATCAACGCCAACCCCTCCGGCACCCGCGTCATCGCGTTGCGCGTGCCGAACATCCAGGGCATCCGCACCACGCCG
>JAUXXD010000113.1 GCA_030681265.1 Candidatus Didemnitutus sp.
CCCGCCGTGCCCGGCAGCGCGAATTACAACATCGCCCGCGCCGAAGCCATCGCGGAGCACCTCTCGCTCACCGAAATTAATAGCACCGAAGCTGAACGTGATTCGGTAAAGGTGAAGCTCACGGAATTCTTCGAACGCGAATTGGAGAAGAAGAAAAAGACGCGCTTCAAGGCCGTCATCACCGACGTGCGCAATCACGGCTTTTTCGTCGAACTCACCGAAGCAGGCGCCTTCGGGCTCGTGCCGATTTCCTCACTGCAGGACGATTTTTATTATCTGAACGGCGAAGGCACCGCCTTTATCGGGCGCAAAACCAAGCGCCGCTTCGAACTCGGCCACAACATCGAAGTCACCATCCTGAAAGTCGATCGCCAGAAACGCCTGATGGATTTCACTGCGCCGTAAGGCTTGTCTGGCTTGAGTGCTCGGATCGCGCAGACCCAAAGCCTAACATGGACGAGATCAATCTAGTTCAAGACTTAGCAATTGTCCTGCTTGCCGCGGGAGTAGCCGGACTCATTTGCAAACGTATCGGACTCTCGGTCATCGTGGGCTACCTTGCGGCGGGAATTGTGATCGGACCGTTCACGCCGCCGTTTTCGTTCATCCTTGATGTCGCTCGAATACAGACGCTTTCGCAGATCGGTTTGGTGTTTCTCATGTTCGGCATCGGTCTCGGTCTGAGTTTAACCAAGCTTGCGCGACTGGGATTGCCGACGCTGATCGCCACTGTTTTGGGCGCACTGCTGATGCTGAATCTGACCCATCTATTGGGTCAGGTGATCGGCTGGTCGTTTGGTCAGTCGATGTTCATGGCCGGCATGTTGATGATTTCGAGTTCGGCGGTGATCGCGAAAATCGTGCGCGAACTTCACCTCGGCCACGAGTTGTTCGCCCAACGCGCGCAGGCCGTCACCGTGTTGGAAGACATGGTCGCTGTCGTGATGCTCACGGTGTTGAGCACGCAAATGACCGGAACAACCGACGTAACCGGCGTGGGCAGCCATCTGGCAACGATGGCGCTATTTATCACTTTGCTCGTGGGCGTGGGGCTGCTTTTCGTGCCGCGACTGCTGCGTCGCTTGGAAGCACGCGCCGATCCGGAACTGCAGACGATCATTGTCGCAGGACTGTTGTTTTTGCTGGCCATCACCGCAGCGCGCGCGGGCTACTCCATGGCGCTCGGAGCATTTTTGCTCGGGGCAATCGTCGCGGAAATGCCTCAGCGTTTGGCGGTGGAAAAGTCCTTCGGCGGCATGCGAGATCTTTTCAGCAGCGTCTTTTTTGTTTCGATCGGCATGATGATCGACGTGCGCCTGCTGCGGGAAGTGTGGCCGCTCGCCATCGGCCTGACGGTTTTCGTGATGCTGGCGCGGCCACTGGCCACGGGCTTTGCCTTGCTGCTGACCGGTGCCCAACCGCGTCAAGCGCTGCGGGCCGGTCTGCTGCTTTCGCCACTCGGTGAATTCTCCTTCATCATCGCCCAGATGGGCGTCGGTGCCGCCATTCTGCCTCCCTCCTATTATCCACTGGTGGTCGGTGTTTCGATTCTCACGTTGCTGCTGGCGCCGATCGTGAATCGTCATGCGCCTGCCATTCTTGATTGGGTGGAAAAAGTCCAACCGCGGTGGGTGCAGCGCACCCTCGATTATTACCATGGCTGGTTCCGCCAAGCGCAGACGCGCGGCACTGGCGCGAAGGCCTGGCAACTCATTCGCGGCCGACTCTTCCAAGTCGGAATTGAAATCATATTCGTCACTGGTGTGTTAGTTTACTCGCCGTGGTTACTGCGGCTCTTGCGCGAGCACGCGCCGATCGCTTATTTGACGCGCGTTTGGTCGGCGCCGGTCTTCTGGAGCGTCGTCGCACTGATCGTGCTCCTGCCGCTCGTGGCGATTTGGCGAAATCTCGCCGCGGTGGCGCTGATCGCGGCGGAAGGCCTCGAAAGCGAAAACCGACTGCGCGGCCCGATCGTGAATCACACAATCAAGACCGCCGGCGCTTTGCTGTTGGGTTTGTGGCTCTTGGCCGTGTTACCCTTGGATGCCTTGCCCTGGTGGGGCTGGGCGTTGGTGCTCGCCACCGCCGCCACCACAATCGCGGTGTTTTCGCGCCGGCTCATTTACCTGCACAGCACCGTTCACTCCTCCATGCGCGAAGTGTTGACCGAAGGCGGCAACACGCCCGAGGCCGCACGCGAACGGCTGCGCTCCACGATGGAAGCGGGGCTCGAAACGTGGGAACTGCAACTCGATGAATGTCTCATTCCCCACTCGGCACGCTGCGGCGGCCAATCCCTCGCCCAACTGGCCATCCCGGCCCAATTCGGCTGCGCCGTGATCGAGATCGAACGCAACGGCTACGTCATCACGACCATTCGACCCGACCTGCGTCTCTACCCGGGCGACAAATTACTCTTGTTAGGCAATCGAGCGCAAATTGAACAAGCCACCGAATTTCTCGGCGCGCAAATCATCGCCGAGCGGGCCACCGATGATTTCAGCGGCTCGGTGCTTGAAACCTTTACCGTCCCCGCGGCCCTGTCTGGTGGCCGGGAACTCGTCGATTTGCCGATTGCGCGGCAGACCGGCGTGCGGGTGGCTGCCATCCAGCGCAACGGGCAACAGATCCTCAATCCCACCGGCACGGACAAAATCTATCCGGGCGACCATTTGCTCGTCGTCGGCTCTCTGGTCGAATTGCGCGCCCTGCGCAGTTGGCTGCGTTCTCTGCCCCCGCTCCCGCCCGCGCCTCCTCAGGCGTAGCGCAAGCGCAGCCGCGTGCTCGGAAAAAATTTCCCCGGGCATACCGTGTGATTCTTATCGACCCAACGATGCACGGTGAATTTCGGTTTTGCCCCCAAGGGCGCGTCGTCGCGCAGCCAATCGATCAACGCCGTCAGTGATTCCAATTGTTTGGCGCTGGGACGGCGCTCCTCAAAATTGCCGACGAGGCACACGCCGATGCCGTGCACATTATACTCGCGATTGCGCACGTGGCCGCCGTCGAGTTGCTTGAGCCAGCGCGGCCCCAACTCAATGCCGCCCTCCTCCGAGTCGCGTCCGTTGCCGATCACGAAATGGTAAGCGAGTCCGTTATTCATGCCGCGACGTTGATGCGCTGAATTGTAGGCCTTGGCGTTGCCATCTTCGATGCCGCTATGATGCACGACCACATGCTTCCAGCGCCCGCGCGTGATGCGCAAACTGTTCGTCGCATCAATCACGCTATCCAACGCGGCAATTCCCGGAATCACCAGTCGTTGCCCGATCTTGATTGTATCGTTCGTGATCTTGTTGCGCGTCTGCAGTGCCGCAATCGACACGCCGTAGCGCTGCGCTAATTGACTCAACGTTTCGCCTTTCTGCACGGTGTGTGTGCGCGGCCCCGAACGCGCCCACGCGGGCGTGGCTCCGGCGAGGAGCCCAGCGGCCAGGCAAGTTGACGTTAACAGAAATCTCCGGCGCGAGAACACGCGACACCCTATCATGGCTGTCAACCTCCCTGCGCAATTTTAGCGCCGCCCAAGTCTGATTTGCGATTCTCCGTGAGGTGACTTTCCTCGGCCCACATGCAGCACTACACCTTTTCCGACACCTTCCGTGAGCTCTATGATCACGCGGTGAAACGCTATCAGTCCGGCCACACCGACTGGCGCAGTTACTTCAACGCCGAACAACTCTCCTTCCTCGCCGCCGCCGGGATCACCGCGCAGCATCTGTTTGATTACGCCGAAGATTACGTTGGGAATGGCGAACCCGGCTACGATCGTGCGTTGGCGATCGAGTTGGTGCGGCGCGACTACTTCCTCAATGTGCAACAGGGCCAGCCGTCGACCAACATCCTCGATGTCGACGCCATGCCCGCCAAGTTTGAGGAAGTGCAAGGTATCGCATGGTTGCCCCGCCTGATGCCGAAGGCGCGCGCCAAACTGCGCGGTGAGTTGCCCTGCAGCTTGATGTATGGCTGCGGCGGTGATCGTGGCTTTTTCAAAAACCACGACATCCATCCGGCGGAGTTTCTTTCGCTGGTTTGGCGCCTCGGCGACGACGATGCCGCGATCGTCGCGTGGGTCGCCGCACGCAGCCGGAAACGTTGACGCCGTCACGCGCCCGCGCCATTTTTCCCACTATGCCCCGCTACACGCTTAATGTTAACGGGCAGAGCCGCACAGTCGATGTGTCAGCAGACACACCATTGCTCTGGGTTCTGCGCGACACCCTCGAATTGGTTGGCACCAAATATGGCTGCGGTGTCGGGCTCTGCGGCTCGTGCACCATCCACCTCAACGGAGTGCCGACGCGCTCGTGCCAAGCACTTGTTTCGACCGTCGCTGGGCTGCGCATCACTACCATCGAAGGTCTCTCGCCCACTGGCACGCATCCTTTGCAAAAAGCGTGGATCGCCCACGACGTCCCGCAATGCGGCTACTGCCAAGCGGGCCAGATCATGACCGCTGCGGCGCTGCTCCAAAACAATCCATCGCCGAGCGACGACGAGATTGACGGCGCGCTCGCCGGCAACTTGTGCCGCTGCGGCACGTATCTGCGCATTCGCAAGGCCGTGCGCGACGCCGCCGCGGCGAGCCCAGGAGGTGCGCCATGAGCACGCCCAATCCGTCCGGCCTTTCCCGCCGCGAATTCTTGCGCGTCAGCGCGCTCACCGCCGGCGGTTTCGCGCTCGGCCTTGTCGTGTTGCCTAATGCCCTCGGCCAGGCGGCCGGTGCGCTGGACAACACCGCGCGGCAGTTCACCCCGAATCCTTTTATTCGCATCACGCCGGATGGCGTCATCACCTTGATCGCGAAAAACCCCGAAGTCGGCCAAGGCATCAAGACATCGCTCCCAATGATCATCGCCGAAGAACTCGAAGTGGACTTCGAGCAGGTGGTGATCGAACAAGCCGCGCTCGACCCGCAACTCGGCGCGCAGTTCGCCGGCGGCAGTCTCTCGACGCCGATGAACTACGACCTGTTGCGTAAAGCCGGTGCAACCGCACGCACGATGCTCATCGAAGCCGCCGCGCAAACGTGGGGCGTGCCCGCCAGCGAATTGATCGCGGAACGCGGCACCGTGTTGCACCGCGCCTCCGGACGCCGCCTCACCTACGGCGAACTCGCCACCAAGGCGGCGACGTTGCCTGTGCCCGACGAAACTTCGTTGCGGTTGAAAGAACCTGACGAATTTAAAGTCCTCGGCTCTCGCATCGGCGGAGTGGACAATCCCGCGATCGTCACTGGCCAAGCCCTGTTCGGCATCGACCAGAAAGTGCCTGGCATGGTGCACGCGGTTTACCAGAAATGCCCCGTCTTTGGCGGCAAAGTGGGCTCCGCGAACTTGGCGCAACTCAAAGGCATGCCCGGCGTGCGCGACGCATTCGTCATTGAAGGCACGAGCAATTACTCCGGACTTCTGCCGGGGGTCGCGATTCTCGCGGATTCGACGTGGGCCAGTTTCCGCGCATTGAAAGCACTCCGCGTCGAGTGGGAAATCACCAATGGAGCCGACCAAAGCAGCGCCGCCTTTGCCGCCGCCGCGATGGATGCTGGCACGCGCGGCGGAAACGTTTTGCGCAACGACGGCGACACCAGTGCCGCGCTCGATGCAGCCACCAAAGTCGTCACCGCCGCCTACGACTATCCCTACCTCCACCACGCGACATTGGAGCCGATGAACGCAATGGCGTGGCCAACCGAGGACGGCGGCATCGAGGTGCTGGCGCCAACGCAAACCCCGCAAAGCGCGCAAGACCTCGTCGCGCAAACACTCAAGCTACCGAAAGAAAAAATCCGCCTCCGCTTCACCCGTATCGGCGGCGGCTTCGGGCGGAGACTGGGCAACGATTACGTGGTCGAAGCGGCCGCGATCGCCCAGCGCGCCGGCGTGCCGGTGAAAGTCACGTGGACCCGCGAACAGGACACGCAGCACGGATTTTATCGCCCGGTCGGATGGCATTTTTTCCGCGCGGGCCTCGATGCCGCGGGCAATCTGAACGCGTGGCACGATCACTTCGTTACCGTTGGACTCAATAACGAGAAAGATCCCGGTCGCAGCGCCGGCATGAGTCCCGGCGAATTCCCCGCGCGCTTCGTGCCGAACCTCCGTCTCGAGCAATCCGTGCTCAACACGAATATCCCCACTGGGCCGTTGCGTGCACCGGGTAGCAATGCACTCGCATTCGTCCTGCAATGTTTTCTTGACGAAGTCGCGCTCGCGGCCGGGCGAGATCCGGTTGAATTCCGCCTCTCTTTGTTGGGCGAAGATCGCCAACTGGCGGGCAGCAGTGCGCAAGCCCCTGCTTACAGCACGAAGCGCATGAAGGACGTAATCGCGCTCGCCGCCGAAAAATCCGACTGGGGAAAATCACTCCCGAAAGGCTCCGGGCAAGGTGTCGCTTTTCACTTCAGTCACCGCGGCTACGTGGCCGAAGTAGCGGAAGTTTCCGTCGCACAGGACGGCACCTTGAAGGTGCATCGCGTTACTGTCGTCAGCGACGTTGGTCCGATTATGAACCTCAGCGGCGCGGAGAATCAGATCGAAGGCTCGGTGATTGACGGCCTCAGCGGGGCGTGGTTGCAGGAAATCACCCTCGAGCAAGGCCGCGTGGTGCAGGGCAATTTCGACACCTACCAACTGCTGCGCGGCGTCGATGCCCCGCAGGTGGATGTGCATTTTATTCAAAGCGCGAATCCACCCACTGGACTGGGTGAACCGGCACTGCCCCCGCTTCCGCCAGCTGTGTGTAACGCGATCTTCGCGGCAACCGGCCATCGGATTCGTTCGCTGCCGATCCGCAAACACGATTTGCGCTGGTCCTAAGCCGCCGCATCGCCGCGACGCTTAGCGTAAATCGATACGCACCACGCCAGCTTCAAGCGGTTGGTCGCCCTCGATCACCACGACGGAGGAACGCTGCCCCTTCGGCATCCCCGAGAGAAACCGTTCACGCAGCGCAGCGGCAAACATCCGACGCGTTGCCTCTGCGTGTTGAAAAACGCGCGGGGAAAATGTCGCCCGCGGAATCAGCGTCGAGCGATCGGTGTGCGCGACGACCAACTGCACGCGCGCGTCCAACGGAAAATTGGCGCGCAACACTTTCGTGCGCATCTCCTGCCACTCCGCCGCCAACGGCGCGGCCACCAATCGGTCGGTTTGCCAATAGGCCAAGCCGAGGCCCGTGGCAATCAGGGCCAGTGTCGCCAGCCGCGGCCACTTCCAACGCCTCTTCGGATTCATCTCCAACCCACGCAAGGAGAACATTACGGCGACGACCAAAATACCTGAGGCCGGCCATAGCGAGTGATAGCCCGCCCGCCAATTCATTGTGAGCAACGCAACCATCGAGAATGCACCCATTCCACCTGCCAGCGCCAGCCACCAGCGCGTCGCAATGCGTTCGTCTGTCGCCGTCTGTCGACGCGCCGCCACCACCACACCGGCAATGAGCGCCAATCCCACTCCGCCACCGAGAACGCGTAGCGCCGGGGTCGTGTTCACCCAAAACAGTGCGCCCGCACTGGGCACGGCGACAGTGAACAGATCAATGATACGCCCAGCCAGCGTTGTTTCATCTGTCATTCCCGTATGGGTCATCATCCAGCCCTTGAGCAGACGTGCCGCGAATACGGCCGCGAACAACAGAACGACATGCAGCGAGAACCATTTTTTCGTTTCCATTTCCAGACGCAGCGGGCGCGTAAAAGTGAGCGCGGCCAGTGGCACGAGCGCCATGGCTGCCGTCGGCAAATAGCACATCGCTGCGGCGAAATAGAGCAGCACCCCTCCCAGCATCGCGACGCGGCGGCGGCCGCCCCCGAGTTCGAGTTCGCTTTCAACCGCGGCGAATCCGGCCAGTGCAAGCAAGGCCGCCAACGCGGCCGGCCAACCCGCGCCCCATCCGGCCAGCAATTGCGCCGTCGGCAACGCGCCCACGCCCAACGCCACCAGCGTCGCATCCAACTCCGACCAACCGCCGCGGTGCAACAATTGCCACAGCGCCAACCCGCACAGCATTATCAGCAGCAGGGAGATGCCGCGAATCACGCCAAACGCCATGACCTCCTCCACCGCGCCGAACGAAATCTCCAGCAACGCGCCGTGCAAAATCCCTTGTTGCCCGACCGCCTCGCCCACTTCCGTTTGCCCCAGTCCGGTTAACCGCAGAAAATCCTCCGGCGTGCCGAACTCCTGCAACAATGCCGGGCCGTAAACCAGCAACGGCACCAACAGCAGAACCAGGAAACAAAGTCGCGATCGCATGGATTAGAAGAGGAGTTCTTGCTGGTCCATCTCTGGCGTGACGCCCGCGAAGCGTCCATAGCGTTCCACCCAATCGTCGATTTTTCGCAAATAAGTAACAGGATCGTAGGGAGCCGTCGTAGCATCGTAGAGCGCGACTGGGCGGGCGCGTTGCCAATCCGCCGTCTGCCCCTTCTGCGCGGGCAACAAATAGTAGCTCACGCGTTCGCCCATGCGCGGACGCGGTATCAGTTGCAACGCGGCCTCTGCCGCTGCGCGACGCGGCTTGCCCCCACTCGCGATCAACTCCGCGTAAGCATCCGGATTTTGCCCGAGCGTTTCCGACTTCGCCAACTGCCCCACCGGCATCGTGCGCGTGCGAATCTGTTCCCGCATTTGCCGCACCAACTCCGCCGGCGACTCATCGCTGACTCCCAACAAGTGCGCAATGAATGTGTCGCTGAGTCGCTTCAAGAACGGTTCGATCCCGCGCGAGCGCAGCGCCGAACCGCGCAAGGTAATCTGTCTGTCGACGGCAAGTGCGTAGTTCTTCGCCTTGTAGCAAAACATCGCGTCGTAGCGTCCGTCGAATTCCAGTTCTATCCCCGTCGGTAAAATCGGCTGGACGAGCGCGAGCAGTTTCTCGGGTTCGCTGAAATACTGCTCGGTCGAAAGATAGATGCCGTCGGTGTCCGCTTCCAAGATCGTGCAGCCTTGACGTTGAAACTCCGCAATCAGTCCTTGCAACAACTCGCGTCCGCGCCGCGTAACTTCCGCCGCCAACTCACCATCGCCAAACCGGGCGCCGGAAAAGCCGAGGTAACCGTAGAAGGAATTGATGAGAATCTTAAACGCCGACTGGCGCGCCTGCGCCTCGTCGCGCTCCGCCGCGCTGTCCGCCGTGCGGGCCAGCGCCTTGTATTTCAAGCGGTAGTCGCGCAACCGCGCGAGCATCGGAATAAACACGCCCAGCGTGTCGCTGCCGGGATTCCGTCCGATCTGAAGCAGCAAGCTCGGATAAAGCGCCGCCACGTCGAAATGCAGCACATGGCGAAACACGCCCTCTTGAAAACTCCGCGTGAAGCCGCCCTCGAAACTCCCAATTGCGACCGGCAACGGACACGCCGCGCGCGCGTGGTAGTATTCTTCGAGAAAAAGCAGATCCACTTTGCCCGCCGTCCCGCGCAGTGCCGCGTCTTGCAACAGCAACGGAAACGCGCGCGCCTGCTCGAAGTAAGTCGGTAACAACACGTCGGCAAGGCCCTTCGTCTCACGCAGATCGTCGCGCAAATACGCGAGGAATTTAGCACGATCCTGCCGGAACTCATCCTGAATGCCCGCGCCGTCGATGTAGGTGCGACCTTCGCCGGACTCCGGCGTGACGCCGAAGTAAATGGCGGCGTCCTTCAGACCGTAGGAGGTCATCTCGCGACTCGTGATGTCGTAAAGTTGCACGAGCAAATACGTGTCGATCACCGCGCGCCCCGGCAGATCGCAGCGCGGAAAATCCAGCAAGCGATCGGCAATCTTGATCCGACTGTGGCGGAACGTCGCCTCCTGCCCGAAACGCCCCCACGCACACGGCACTTGGTGGCGGCGGCAACGTTGGCGCAGGTAATCCAGGTCGAATTTAAAGATATTGTGTCCCTCCACCACATCCGGATCGAACGCGGCGAAGACTTCGTTGAAGCGCCGCAACAACTCGCGTTCGCCCGTCGCCGTCTCCGCTTCGAGCACGAGCAATTCGCGGTGTTCGCCCCACTGCAGTCCGATCGCGAGAATGCGGTCATCCGCCACGCGCGCGTTGCTGAAACCGCCAGCGCTGGACGAAGCGGTTTCGATGTCGAGTTGGCAACGGCGCAGATTCGCAAAGGACAGTTCGTGATAAAGCCGCGCGCGCTGCTGCAGCAGCCACTGGCTTTCGTAGGGCTTGAGCACGTCGATCGGCCCATTTTCGCGCTGCGCTTTGACGTAAGTCTCGAACTCGGCGCGCGAGGCGGCGTGCGCTAGCCAGCCGAATGACGCCGTGCCGGTCAGCGGCGTAAACTCGATCCCCGCCAACGAGACAGCCGTCTGCGCCCACGCAAACGGCTGAAAAGGTTCTTCGCGAGTAACACGACCTCCTTCCGGCGTCGCCACGGCCACGTGCGCACGGCCGGTGGGATCAATCCACAGGCCGCAAAGTGAGTCGGGCATCGCGACACCGCCGCCTTAGAAAGGACGGAAGTAAACCATGAACACCGCCACCGCGAGCAGCGCCATCGCGATCGTGCTCAGCGCGTTGCGCAGATGCACTTTGCGGAAAGCCATCCCCGCGAGGGCTGACACACCGATCAAGCAAACCAGTTTGACAATCACCCATCCGGTTTGAAACGGGATCTTGGTCAACGTCAGCATGCCGAAGCCGCTGATGAACATGAGGAGCGCCGCGATGCCGGTGATGATCATCGTGCGGCGGCGATTTTCGGGGGCGGGATTCGCAAACGCCATGAAGGTGTGCGCGATCAGCACAATCAGCGAAAGAATGTGCAGGAGTTGGTAGTAGGGCAGTCGTTCCATGTGGTTATGTGGGGAAAATTAAATGACACCCCGCCTGTGCCGTATGCCCAAAGGCTCACTTCCTTTTTAGGTTAAGGTGGGCACCAACCACCGCACTTCTGCCTTCCGGTTTACGGCCTGGCATCCACACGGTTTTACGGTTCCCAAATGATTACAAAGGCAAAGAGCTGTTATTGAAAAGCACCTCGAACACTACAGGGTGTCGCCGCCACCCTACCCCTCGACCTTCCTCCGTCAAAACCAATCGTGCGGAGGAAAATTGTCCGGCGGCAAATCGCTCACTCACCACTCGCGGGATCGAGGTGCGAGATGATGACTTCCTGCAACGTCGCGAGAAACGCATACGCCGCAAACGCGCGCCGCTGCAACCCCGACATCGTTTCCAGAGTGAATTCACCTGCCTCAAGATTTTCGTCGTCGAACTCGCGCAATTGCACCGCGCGCAACCGTAAGCGAATCGCCGTGCACGCCCGTAAAATCGGCTCGCAGTTGGTTGGATCGAACGCAATCACCCCGGTCCCAAAAAAATCGCTATCGAACATGCCCAGCAGCACGGCGAGGTCGCTGCGTTGGCCGCTCATAAACTCCGTGCGCCAACTGTGCGCCAATTCCACATCGTGATCCGGCACGTGCGCATCCACCGCGAGCATCGGCCCGAGGTCGTCGGCCGCCGCCTTCATGACGTCGAGCAGCGGCGCGACGGCATCGAGATTCAACTTCACTTCAATGCGCGTCATGGGCTTCGAGCACGGCACTCAGGTGCCATTGATGCAGAGTGAAAACGTAGGCTTCGGCCTGCTCGCGCACGCCGGTCCACACGACCGAGCGACCCAACTCGTGCACTTCGAGCATGTGCTTGCGCGCACGCGTCTCGTCGAAACCGAAAACCTTGCGAAACACCATGACGACATACGACATCAGGTTCACCGGATCGTTCAACACGACGACGTTCCACCCGCCTTGCAGCAAGGTGGTCGTGGTCGTGGTTTCCGCGGGAGATTGAAATGGATTCGGCGCCGTCACTTCAACTCCCAGCCGTGCCCGCACCTTGGCGCACCGCTTCCGCGATAGCGCGATCAGCCTCGGCCAACGGCACTTTTTGCACGTCTTTGCCGCGGCGCCATTTCAATTCGAAGATACCTTCCTTGAGTCCCTTGCCGCCGACCGTCAGGCGCAACGGGATACCAATCAAGTCAGCATCCTTGAATTTCACGCCCGGACGCTCCGCGCGATCGTCGAGCAACACATCCGCGCCGGCAGCTTCCGCCGCCGCTGCGAGTTGGGCCGCGACGCCGCTGGCGGTTTCGTCCTGCGGGTCGAGATTGACCACCAACACTTGCCACGGCGCCACGTGCCACGGCCAGAGAATGCCGTCGGCGTCGTTCGATTGCTCGATCACCGCCTGCAACGTGCGGCTGATGCCGATGCCGTAGCAGCCCATCACCATCGGGTGGCTCTGCTTTTTATCGTCGGTGTAAACCGCGTCGAACTTCTCGGAATATTTGGTGCCGAGTTTGAAAATGTGACCGACCTCGATGGCGCGCACGAGCTTGAGCGGCTCGCCGGATTTCGGACAGGGCTCGCCTTCGCGCACGCGGCGGAAATCGCCGAAACGGGTCACCGCGAGATCGCGCACGACGTTGACGTTGCGCAAGTGGAAACCGTCTTGGTTCGCACCGGTGGTGCCGTTACCAATGAGGCGAATTGCGTGGTCGGCAAAAATGCCGGCGAGCGCGTCGGGATTCTTGATCGTGCCACGCACCGTGCCGAGGCTGCCGGGCTTGGCGCCCATCAATGGCTCGATTTCCTCCGACGTAGCGGCGCGCCACAATTGGAAGCCGAGCGAACCGAGCTTCGCCTCTTCCACATCGTCGCACCCGCGCACGACGACGAGGAACGGTTTGCCGTCGCCCATGAACACGAGCGTCTTGAACTGCGCCTCGGCCGGCACGCCATAAGGGGCCGCGGCGAGCGCGGCGATGGTGACAGCGCCGGGCGTGGCGAATTCTTCCACCACGCCGACCGGAGCTGCATCGGCGAGATCCGCGGGCACGAGAGCACTCGTGGCTTTCTCGCGATTCGCCGAGTAGCCGGCGTCGGAGTAAACGATGTCATCGTCGCCCACCGGAGCGGGCACCATGAATTCGTGGGAAAAACTTCCGCCCATCACGCCGGTGTCGGCCTCGACCGGAATCGTTTTCAAACCGCACCGCGTGAAGAACGCCGTGTAGGCGCGCTTCATGCGATTGTAGCTTTCGATCGCGCCGTCGTCGGTCGCGTCGAAACTGTAGGCGTCCTTCATGATGAATTCCCGCGCGCGCATCAGGCCGTAGCGCGGACGGATTTCATTCCGAAATTTCGTCGTGATTTGATAAAAATTCTTCGGCAGGTCACGGTAACTCGTGATCTCGGATTTTACGAGCGGCGTGATGACTTCCTCGTGGGTCGGTCCAAGGACGAATTCCGGGTCGCGCGACGAACGCTTGCCGTCGCCGGCGTGATCCACGCGATACATGATTTCACGCGCGGCGGCCCAGCGCGGACCTTTTTGCCAATTTTCCACCGGATGCACGTGGGGCATGGCGAGCTCGATGCCGCCTTCGCGGTCCATTTCCTCGCGGCAGATCGCCATGATCTTCTGCAACACGCGCAGGCCCGACGGCATGAACGTGTAAAGCCCGCCGCCGAGCTTGCGCACCAATCCGGCGCGCAACAACAGCTTGTGCGAAGCAATTTCGGCGTCAGCCGGGCTCTCCTTGAGGGTGGGAATAAAAGTCTGCGACCACTTTTTCATCTGAGTCGGGCAACAGAACAACTCCTCCGCTCTCGCGCAACGGTATTTCCGGTTCCTGGGCCCGGCGCGGTGCCGATGACCCGGATTCCCCCTTGTGCCCACGCGCCGCCCCGCTATTGCTCGCCGCTCATGAGTGCCCGTCCGTCGCGCCCGTCCCAGAAACCTTGGTCCATGAAATGGATCGTGATCGCCATTGTGGTGTTCGTGGTCGGCTACACGCTGGTCAACATCTACTACCGCAAGCCCGGGCGCGCCTTCCGCCCCTATGAGGACATGAACAACCGCGCCACCACCGTGCGTTTGCTCTCCGGCGGCTGGCAAAAACTCCCCGTCGATGTCATTCGGCCCACCGAAAAGCCCGGCCTCGGCCTCACCGCCTCCGTCACGCGCGGGGCCAACGGTCTCGGCGCGGAACTCGAAGCCGCCTTCGCCGAAAACCCGGTGCTCCTCCGCTCCATCGACCGCGTCATTGCACCCGACCGCGTTGAGCGCGGTGCCGATTACCTCATTCATTTCTCCGCCACGTTGAGCGACCAACACCTGCAACTGGGCCGCATCGAAGCGTTACTGCGCGGTCAGGAGATTGTCTTGGTGCCTTTCCTGGAAAAGCTTCCCGGCCACAATCTGCTCAGCCGCTGGCCGGACGCCGAATACCTCGCCGAGCTGGAAACCATGCGCCTCGCGCCCGGCCGCTACACGGTGCGCTTTGCCGCCGCCGGCCCATCGGCGCAGTGGTCATTTGAGGTGCGCTGACTTCCCGCGCGGAAACTTCGTGTTCGGCCGCGGGCGCACATCCCGATTGACGGACAGGCCGCGATGCCCGATTAAAACTTTTTCGAAATGTCCTCCGGCGCTGACATCAAACCTACCGACCTTCGCGGCATCCTCAAATACGTGCCGCGGTATCACGACCAGATTTTCATTCTGGCGATCGATGGCGCGGTGGTCGCCGACGAGAATTTCGGCAACATCCTGCTCGACGTCGCCGTGCTCCGCTCGCTCGGGATCAAGGTCGTCATCGTGCACGGCGTCGGCAAACAGATCGAAGAACTCTCGCTCAGCCGCAAAGTGCCGATCACGGATTTTATCGGAACTGGCGTGACCGACGCCGCGACACTAGACCTCGCCATCCGCGCCGCCGGCCGTGTGACGCACCTCGTCCTCGAAGACCTCACGCAAAATAACTTGAAGGCCGCACTGACGAATTCCGTGCGCTCGGCGTCACTCGGCATAATCCGCGGCGTCGATCACCAGTTCACCGGCCGCGTCGATCGCGTGGATCGCGAATTCATATTGCAACTCATCGCCTCCGGCGTCGTGCCCGTCGTGAATCCCATCGCCTTCGACCGCGACGGCCGTCCGTTGCGCGTCAATTCCGACCTCCTCGCCGTCGAGCTGGCCGAGGCGCTGCAAGCGACCAAAGTTATTTTCTTCACCATGCAGGGCGGCCTCGAAGTCGATGGCAAGTTGCAGCGGCAGATCAACGTCGATGTGCTGCGCGACCTGCTCGCCAGCAAGCCTGCCGCCTTCGACCCGTCGATGCGCAGCAAAGCCGAACACGCCGTCAACGCCATTGGCGCGGGCACGCAGCGCGTCCACATCCTCGATGGCCGCCAAGTGGATGCTTTGTTGACCGAAATCTTCTCCAATGAAGGCGTCGGCACGCTTATCCACGGCAATGAGTATCAATCCGTCCGTCCCGCCACGAAGCGCGACGTGCGCG
>JAUXXD010000030.1 GCA_030681265.1 Candidatus Didemnitutus sp.
GATGAGGATGAGGATGAGGACAGCGACGACGAGGAAGACGAAGACAGCGAAGAAGACGACAAGCCTTCCCGCAGCCGTCGCAGTCGCCGCTAAGCTCCGCTTCATTTCGCCTCGCGAGAAAGCCGCGTCCGGGATTGCCACCGTGCGCGGCTTGGCCCAGTAACGACGCAACGCATGCGTCCTCCTTGTCCGTTTTTCTCCACGCTTCTGCTGTGCGCCCTCGCCGTGGTGAGCGGCTGCGAATCCACCGGCGGCCGCGGGGCCCTCCGCAATCCGAAGGTGGATGCGACGATCAGCGCGGCCCAACTACGCCCCGGTGACGCGCTCACCGTTACGCTCAGTGGCATCCCCGACCCCAGCACCAACACCGTGCAAATCGACGAACAGGGCTCGATTAGTTTGCAGTTCATCGGAGTAATTCCCGCCGCCGGCCTGAACACCGGGGAATTGGCCAACGCAATCCGCACCGCGTATATTGATCGTAAGTTCTACACGTCGATCAGTGTCTCGGTCACCGTTACCGAACGCTACGTTTACATTGGCGGCGAAGTGCAACGGCCCGGCCGCATCCCGTGGTCGCCCGATCTCACGCTCGCCAAGGCCGTGCAATCTGCGGGCGGCTTCACGCTCTACGCCAAGGAAGGCAAAATTACCCTCACCCGGGATCGCCGCGCCTACGATTTCGATGTTCGACTCGCGCAACGCGAACCGCTCGAAGATCCCCTGCTCTTTCCCGGTGATTCGATTCAAGTGCCGCGCTCGGCTTTCTAGCGCGCGGCTGCACCACTTACCCCATGTCCACCCCACGCCTCCCCACGCTCCGGGAATCTCTCGTTCCGGTCGGTTGCCTCATGCTGTTCATCGCCCTCGCGGTGCTCGACCTGAAGGCGTTGCCGGAGATCGCCGTCATCTCGCCGTTGCTGCGCGCCCTCGCGTCCGTGCCGTATTTCGGGTCGCTGCTCCAGGCGTCGATTCCCACGCAAATCCCCCTCGTGGCGGCGGCGACGGTGGCGGCGGTAATGGCGTTGCGACTCGGCTGGAGATGGGCGGATATCGAGCGAAGTTTTCTCGACGGCATCAAATTGTCGCTCGGGGCGTGTTTGATTCTGATGGTCGTCGGGATGCTGATCGGCACGTGGATCGCCAGCGGCATCGTGCCGATGTTGATTGTTTACGGCCTGAAATTGATTTCGCCGCACTACTTCCTCGTCGCCACCTGTGCCTGTTGCGCCGTCGTGTCGTTGGCGACGGGCAGTTCGTGGACCACCGCGGGCACGGTCGGCATCGCCTTCATCGGGATCGGCACCGGACTCGGCGTCCCGCTGCCGATGGTGGCCGGCGCAATTATTTCCGGGGCGTATTTCGGCGACAAGATGTCGCCGCTCTCCGACACGACCAACCTCGCGCCTGCCGTCGCCGGCTCGGAACTCTTCGAGCACGTGCGCCACATGGCTTATACTACTATGCCGAGCATGCTCATCGCGCTCGGGCTCTATTGGATCATCGGACTGAACTACGGCAACGACACCACTTCGCTCGATACCGTGCAAACCATCACCGCGACACTGAGCAGCAGCTACGCGATTTCGCCGTGGTTGCTGGTGCCGCCGGTGTTGATTCTGGTCATGGTCGTGCTGCGCGTGCCCGCGTTGCCTGCCGTGTTGATTGGCGCGGTGCTCGGTGGCGTTTTTGCGACAATTTTCCAAGGCACTTCCCTCGCCAGCGCGCTCGATATCGCCTACAACGGCGTCAAAGCCGAGACGGGCGTCAAGGCCGTCGACGAACTCCTGTCCCGCGGCGGCATGAGCAGTATGTTCGGCACGATCGGCATTATCCTATGCGCGATGTGCTTTGGCGGCGTGATGGAAAAGAGTGGCATGCTCGCGACCATCGCCGCCGCGATTCTGCGCCTCGCCAAAGGCACCGGCGGACTCATCACGGCGACCCTCGCCACGTGCATCGGCTCCAACATCGTCGCCCCCGACCAATACCTCGCCATCGTCGTCCCCGGCCGGATGTATCGCGAAGCCTACCAGAAGGCCGGGCTGCATCCGAAAAATCTCTCCCGCGCACTCGAAGACTCCGGCACGATTACGTCTCCGTTGATACCGTGGAATTCGTGCGGCGCTTTCATGTTTGCGACGCTCGGTGTGTTTCCATTGGCCTACGCGCCCTACGCGTTTCTTAATCTGCTCAATCCCATCATCTCCGCGATCTACGGCTGGACCGGTTGGACGATTGAGAAACTGCCTGAAGCAAAAAAGCCGGATGTGATTTAACGGCGCGTGCACCCGCGCACCGTTGAACTGTCACGCCACGGAGTTCGCTCAGCTGCCTTTCGCGATGTCTTTCGCGAAGTAGGTCAGAATCAAGTCCGCGCCAGCACGCTTGATCGCGAGGAGCGACTCCTGCCGGCACCGCGCGAGGTCGAGCCAACCGAGACGCGCCGCCGCGTGGATCTGCGCGTATTCGCCGGAAACTTGATACGCCGCCACCGGTTTGTTCGTGGCATTGCGCACCTCGCGGATGATGTCGAGGTAAGCGCCCGCCGGCTTCACCATGACGACGTCGGCACCTTCTTGGATATCCAACAACACTTCCTCGATGGCCTCGCGGCGGTTGGCGGGATTCATTTGGTAAGTCGCCTTGCTGAGCAAGCGCGTGCCCGCTGCCTGCGCGCTGCCGACCGCATCGCGAAAAGGACCGTAATAAGCCGAGTTGTATTTCGCCGAGTAGGCGATGATGCCGACGTTCGTGTGGCCCGCTTGATCGAGCGCGCGGCGAATCGCGCCCACGCGCCCATCCATCATGTCCGAGGGCGCCACAAAATCGACGCCCGCTTCAGCTTGCAGCACAGCCATCTGGCAAAGGATGCCGACCGTGCGGTCATTATCTACGTCGTCGCCTGCCGCCGTCAGCACGCCGTCGTGCCCGTGCGTCGTGTAGGGATCGAGCGCGACATCCGTGATCACCGTCAGTTCCGGCACGGCTTGTTTCACCGCCCGCACCGCTCGCAACACCAGCGTCTTGCGGTTCAGCGCCTGCTGCCCCGACGCCGTCTTCAGTTTCGGATCGAGTTTCGGAAACAACGCCACCGCACGAATCCCCAACGCGTGCAGTTCGGCGCATTCCTTCACGAGATCAGCAATGCACAAGCGGAATACGCCGGGCATCGACGCGATCTCGTCCGGCGGCGCCTTTCCATCGACGACAAACAGCGGCGCGATCAAATCGGCGATGCGCAACTGCGTTTCCTCCACCATCGCGCGGCGGCTGGCGGTGCGGCGGAGACGGCGTGGACGGTGGATCAAATCGAGCTTGAAATCTTTGGCCATGGCGGTGTTGCTTGGGAAATTCTTCGAGAAAATGGCGCTCCCACACCAGTTTGGCAACGCAATCACGTCCCGCACTACGACGTGCCGCCGAACTATTAACGGCTGTCACCGCGCCTAACAGCGGCCAGCCCCCTCCGCCCGGACGCCGCTCGCGTCCGCCCGTGCCGCCGCCCCCTGACCGGCGTGACAGAAGGCAGGTTTGCCAAACCCGCAGTTTTCCGTTTCCACATTCCTTTCGCCGCATGGCCATCCGACTCTACGACTCCCTCACCCGCAGCCTCCAAGCGCTTCGCCGCCCCGACCCGGCCGACCCGCGCGATATTTTCACGTTCTATAATTGCGGCCCCACGGTCTACGCGCCCGCGCACATCGGCAATTTCCGCACGTTCGTGGTCAACGACGTCCTCCGCCGTCTCCTCGAACTCGAATACGGCGCGGCCAAGATCAAACACGTGCGCAACCTCACCGACGTGGATGACCGCACCATTGGTCAGGCCAAAAATGAAAATCGTCCGCTCGGCGACATCACGAAACACTGGACGCAACTCTTCCACGAAGACTGCGCCGCGCTGAATTGCCTGCCGCCGCACCACGAACCCACCGCCACCGGCTACATCAAAGAGCAGGTGAACATGATCGAGGTGCTGATGCAGAAAGGTAACGCCTACCGCGCCGCCGACGGCTCCGTTTATTTCAAGGTCGCCTCCTTCCCCGACTACGGCCGGCTCTCGCGCGTCAAAGAGCGCGAACTCCTCGTCACCGACGCGACGGCCGACTCGGACCACAAGAACTCCCTTTCCGACTTCGCGCTCTGGAAAGCCTACAAGCCCGAGGAAGACGGCGACGTCCGCTGGCCCGGTCCCGCCGACGCCGCGCCCGGTCGCCCCGGCTGGCACATCGAGTGCAGCGCGATGAGCAAGGCGCTCCTCGGCGACACCATCGATCTCCACACCGGCGGCGAGGATCTGGAGTTCCCGCACCACGAAAACGAGATCGCCCAGAGCGAGTGCTGCAATGGCGTGCCCTTTTCCCGGCACTGGTATCACAGCAAGCATCTGCTCGTGAACGGCACCACGATGAGCAAGAGCCGGGGCAACTACTACACGCTGCGCGACCTCCTCGATAAAGGCTACTCCGCCCCCGCCGTGCGCTACGCGCTGCTCGCCGGACACCCGCGCAAGCAACTCAACTTCACCCTCGATTCGCTCCACGCGGCGGAGAGTGCGGTCGAGACGTTGTTGAAGACGCTGGAAATACTGCAGACAAAGTTCGGACACATTCCTAATGCCACAGCAAATGACCGATTCGCCAACGTCCACTCCGCTCTCAGAGAAGATCTAAACACGCCTGCGGCATTGGGGGCACTCTTTACATCATTAAAGTCATTTGAACCTAAGAATGAATCAACGGAGGCTGACCTAGTTGCATTCATGGAAATTCTGAAAGTTTTCGGCTTCCCGAATGCTGCGTTTGTTGCGGCAGCAGAGAAGACTCCTCCTCCAATAGTCGTTCTCGCCGAAAAGCGCTGGGCCGCCAAGCAAGCGAAGGACTTCGCCGCCGCCGATGCGCTCCGCCAGGAACTCACCGCCGCCGGCTGGTCCATGCTCGACCGCAAGGACGGCTACTCCCTCGAGCCGCTGAAAAAATAGTCGTCCGCTTCTCACGTCCGCTACCCACTTCACTCTACTCACTCCTCGCTGCTCACTCCTTTCCGCCATGTCGATGTCTCCGCTCGAAGAACTCCGCCACTCCGCCTCCCACGTGTTGGCCACTGCCGTCCTCCGCCTTTTCCCCGAGGCCAAACTCGATATCGGTCCGCCGACCGACAACGGCTTTTATTACGACATCGATCTCGATCACAAATTCACCACCGACGACCTCGTCAAGCTCGAGGCGGAGATGAAGAAGATCGCGGACGAGAACCAGCCCTTCTATCGCAAGGAAGTGCCCCGCGCCGAGGCCGAACAAATCATCCGCGAGCGCAAACAGGAACGCTACAAACTCGGTCGCCTCGCCGACATTCCCGAGGGCGAGGCGATCTCGTTCTACCAGAACGGCGAGTTCATGGATTTGTGCGCCGGTTCGCACATTCGCTACACGTCGAAGCTGAAAGCATTCAAATTGCTCTCCATCGCCGGCGCTTATCACCGCGGCGACGAATGCAACAAACAGCTCCAACGCATCTACGGCACCGCGTTTCCTTCGAAGGAAGAACTCGCCGCCTACCTCACGCAACTCGAGCAGGCGAAACTCCGCGATCACCGCAAACTCGGTCGCGAATTGAAACTTTTCCACGTCGACGAAGAAGTCGGCCAAGGCCTCATCCTCTGGACGCCCAATGGCTCCATTCTCCGCCAGGAGTTGCAGACCTTTATCATGGGCGAACTGCGTAAGCAGGGCTACTCGCAGGTGTTCACGCCGCACATCGGCCGGTTGGCGCTCTACAAAACCTCGGGCCACTTCCCTTACTACAAGGAGTCGCAATTCCCGCCCGTCGTAGAACGCGAGTTCCTCGACCAGCTCGTCGCGTCCGGTTGCTCCTGCGCGGAAATGTCGAATCGCATCGACGCCGTCTCGCAGAAATTCGCCGACGACCTCAACGCGCGCACCGGCACCGCGACGATCACGCCCGATCGCGTGTTGCCCGAGGATCAACTCATCGACGGCTTCCTGCTGAAGCCGATGAATTGCCCGCACCACGTCAAAATCTACGCCTCGCAACCGCACAGCTACCGCGATCTGCCGGTGCGCCTCGCGGAGTTCGGCACCGTTTACCGCTGGGAACAATCCGGCGAACTCAACGGCATGACCCGCGTCCGCGGCTTCACGCAGGACGACGCCCATTTGTTCTGCACCGAGGAGCAAGTGCAGAAGGAAATTCTCGGCTGTCTCTCGCTCGTGAAAACCGTGCTCACCACGCTCGGCATGTCCGAGTATCGCGTGCGCGTCGGCCTGCGTGATCCCGACTCCAACAAATACACCGGCGATCCTGCCAACTGGGACAAAGCGGAAAACGCCTGCCGCGAAGCCGCCCAGACGCTCGGCGTCGCCTTCACCGAAGAGCCCGGCGAAGCCGCCTTCTACGGACCGAAAATCGATTTCGTCATCCGCGACGTCATCGGCCGCGAGTGGCAACTCGGCACCGTGCAAGTGGACTACAACCTGCCCGTTCGCTTCGATCTCACTTACGTCGGCGCCGACAACCAGTCGCACCGCCCCGTGATGATCCACCGCGCGCCCTTCGGCTCGATGGAACGTTTCTGCGGCGTGCTCATCGAGCATTTCGCCGGCGACTTCCCGCTCTGGCTCGCTCCCGAGCAAGTGCGCATTCTGCCCATCTCCGACAAAGTCCTCGAATTCGCGCAAGCGACCCTCGCGCAATTCCTCGACGCCGACCTCCGCGTCACGCTCGACACTCACTCCGACAAACTCGGCGCCAAGATTCGCCGCGCTGAATTGGAGAAAGTGCCCTACGTGCTCGTGCTCGGCCAAAAAGAAGCCGAAGCCCTCAGCGCCTCGGTGCGCTCGCGCGCCAAAGGCGACGAAGGTGTGCACGCGCTCACGGATCTCATCACCCGCTTCAAACACGAAGTCGCCACCCGCGCCTTGCCGGAGAAGAAAAAAGCCTGATTTCACCACAGAGATACAGAGGCACGGAGAGTTCCTCCGGAATTCCTCAGCGTCTCTGTGCCTCTGTGGTTCTAAAATAAATGAGTTCCGAGGTCGAAATACCCGCGTGGAAGGACGAACTCGACGCCATCGTCGGCGCGCGGGCTTACGGGCAGTTCAAAGAAATCCTCCCGCGGCTCAAGTCGCTCGATGCCCGCCACCCAAACGTCGGCGAGATCGCCTACCAACTCGCATGGACTTGCGACACGCTCGGCCAAACCGCCGCCGCCGTGCTGCACTACGAAAAGGCTGTCGCGCTCGGTTTGTCGCCCAATGAGTTGTCCGGCGCACTCCTCGGCCTCGGCTCCACCTTACGGCAACTCGGCCAACTCGAGCGTTCCGCCGACGTGTTGCGTTCGGGCCAATTGCAGTTTCCGGAAAATCGCGAATTCGCTGTGTTTCTCGCGCTGACGTTGCACGCCCAAGGCCAGCACACCGCCGCGCTGCAACTGGCGTTGGAAACCATGTGCGACACGACCGACGACCCCGGCCTCACCGCCTACCAACGCGCCATCCGGCACGCGGCGGGGAAGCTGTAAGGGCGGACCTCGCGTCCGTCCTCGCGGGCGTGGACGAGCCACGCCCCTACGAAATGTATTTCCGACACGAAGTTGTAGGGGCGGACCTTGTGTCCGCCCGCCGAGCGTGGGCGGACTCGCGCAGCCGTGAGCCGATCAGCGCGGGCGTAAACCGACCTTCGCGGGCGTGGACGAGCCACGCCCCTCCACTAAAAATCCTTCCTGAGTTCCAGATTTAAATCCGCCCGCTGCTCCACTCTCCATTCACCAGCCGACGCAAACCGAGCGGATTCGTGTTCTGCAATTCCGGCGGCAACAACTCGTCCGCGAAATTTTGGTAGCAGATCAAACGCGCCCAGCGATGCAGCGCGCGGGTGCCCACCGAGGTGCTGCGTCCGCCATCGCTTGTCGAAGGATACGGACCGCCGTGCACAATCGCATGACTCACTTCGAGTCCCGTCGGAAATCCATTGAGTATCACTCGCCCCGCCCGCTCCGCGAGCACGTCCAGCAAATCGCGTTGCGCCGTCCGTTCGCCGGCCGCCGCGTGTAAAGTCGCCGTCAGACTACCCTCAAGGCGTTGCGCGACCGCGAACATCTCGGCGCGATTCTCACACCACACCACAAGCGAACTCGGCCCGAAAATCTCCTCTGACAATGCGTGATTACCGAGGAAATGTTTCGCCTCGGTTTCGAACCACACGGGCGCCGCACCGCAAGCGGCACTCATCGGCGCTTGCACGAGCATTTTGACGCCGGGCTGGCGAGCCCGCCTCTCGGTGTTGCCGACAAATGCCTTGTGCATGCCCACGGTAAGCAGCGTCGCTTCCGGCGTGGTGCGCAATTTCTCCGTCAAGCGCGCGACAAAATTCTCCGCGGCAGAACTGCGTTCGAGCACCACCAATCCGGGATTCGTGCAAAACTGTCCCACGCCCACCGTCGCCGAAGCGTGCAAGCCATCAACAAGCGCCGCCGCGCGTTCGGCCAGGGCACCAGCCGTGATAAACACCGGATTCACACTGCCCATTTCGGCGTAAACCGGAATCGGCTCGGGCCGCGCCGCCGCAAGATCGGTCAACGCTCGGCCGCCGCGCAACGAACCGGTGAAGCCAACGGCCCTAATCGCCGGATGCTGCACCAACGTTTGTCCCACTTCAAATCCGGCATCGAACAAGAGCGAGAATGTCCCCTCGGGCAGTCCGCAATCGCGCACCGCATGGAGAATCAAACGCCCCACCATTTCACTCGTGCCCGGATGCGCCGGGTGTGCTTTCACGATCACGGGACAACCGGCGGCGAAAGCCGACGCGGTATCGCCACCGGCGACCGAGTAGGCGAACGGAAAATTGCTCGAACCAAACACCACCACCGGACCGATGGCGCGCAGCATCGAACGATGATCCGGTTTCGGCAACGGCGTGCGTTCCGGCTGCGCGGTTTCGATGCGCGCATCGAGCCAGTCACCGCGCTCGGCCGCTTCCGCGTAAAGTCGCAATTGCCCGGCGGTGCGCGCCACCTCGCCTTGCAACCGCGCCGCAGGCAACCCCGTTTCCTGACCGGCACGAGCCACCAGATCGTCAATTTTTGATTCCAGATTTTCCGCGATGCAGCGCAGAAATTTGCCGCGTTGTGCGCCCGCCAGCTTGGCCCAAGCCGGGGCCGCCGCCACGGCGAGTTGCACCGCACGCTCCACATCACTCGCGTCAACCGTCGGAAAGGAGGGCTCGATAAAAATATCCATTGCGGGATCGAATGCCTTGAACGAAGCGCCGCCCGGACCGCCGGAACCGAAGCCAATCAGTGAACTGCCGTCTGGTTTCATGCTGCACCCTAGCAAGGCGCTAACGCTCCCGCCAGAAACTTCTGTTCACTGCAGCGCAAACGCGCCGCTTGCCCCGTAGCGGGGAGCGCCAGCGACCCGTTTAATCCGTCGCTGAATGCACCAGTAACCCGACCCGTTCTTCCTCGGCTCGCTCCGCGCTCACCGCTACGGCGGGCGCAGGCGGGCAGCTTGGGCGTCACTGCCTGGCTTCCCTTTCGCGTGATGCGTGGTGGTTCAATTCTCCGGCCGATTCTTCAGCGCCTCACCCAAGACTACGCGCACTCTCGCCAAGTCTTCTCCCGCCAACTCCAGCCGCGGTGGCCGCACGTGCGGTGTGCCGCGACCGACTTCGGCCTGCACCCATTTGATCAACTGCACGAACTTCGGCACCGTATCGAGTTTCAGCAGCGGCAGAAACCACGTGTAGAGATTCATCGCCTGCTCCCGATCGCCACGCCTCGCACAATCAAACAACGCGACACTCTCCTCCGGGAACGCATTCACCAGCCCGGCAATCCAGCCAACGGCACCGGCGTAAACGCCTTCCACGATGGCGTCGTCCATTCCGACAAGAATCTGTAACCGTGGTCTGCAACAGGCCCGGATCGCCGTGATGCGACGCACGTCGCCGCTCGATTCCTTCACGGCGTGCAAATTCGCATGCTCCGCCGCCAACTCCGCAATCTGCTCCGGTAGAAAATCTGTTTTGTAGGCAATGGGATTGTTGTAGAGCATGCACGAGAGCGACGTCGCCCGCAGCACGGCAGCGAGGTGCGCTTTCATCTCCGTCCAGTCGCTCGTGTAAACATACGGCGGCAACACCATCAACCCGCGAGCTCCCGCTGCCACCGCGGCTTTCGCCAATGCCACCGCTTCACGCGTGCTGAGGGACGCGATGCCGAGAATCACCGGCGCGCGTTCGCCGACCGCACCGACCGCGGTGCGCACGACGGCGATCTTCTCCTCGACTGTCAGGGTCGCCGCTTCGCCGAGCGAACCGCCGCACACGATGCCGGTGCAGCCACTGGCGATCATCCACCGACAATGCGCGGCGAGAGCGTCGTGGTCGATCGTGAGATCGGCGCGGAGATTGGTCGTGATGGCAGGAATGACACCGATCCAGTTCATGGGAAAATTTGTTGAGGGGATTAGGCGAAGCGGTCGGGCGCCAGCAGAGCAAGGTCGATGCTGGGTGTTTCACCGGTGACGATCTCGCCCACGAGTTGCCCCGTGATCGGCGCGAGTGTAAGGCCGAGCATCGCATGACCGCAGGCCGCGATGAGGTTCGGGTGTTTCCGAAAACGTCCGACGTAGGGCAATCCATCCGGCGACACGGGACGGTAGCCGAACCACGGTTCGATTCCGGCGAAATCATCCGCGCGAAAATCCGGAAAATACCACTGCGCCGAATCGATGATTTGTTGGATGCGCTCCGGTCGCACTCGCCCGTCGTGTCCGCCCAATTCCATCGTGCCACCAAAGCGCAACTTACTGCCCATCGGCGTCACCGCGGCGCGCCGGTCGGCGAGGATGATCGATTTCTTCAATTGAAAACGCGGTTGCTCAATCGTGAGGCTGTAACCTTTGCCCGGTTGCATCGGCAACCGCAGCTCCAACCCACGCACGGTATCCGCCGCCCACGAACCGGTCGCGAGCACATAGTCGTCCGCCCGCAAATCGCCCGCCGTCGTGCTTACCGCCGTGATGCGCCCGCCGTCGGTGCGCCAGCCCTTGATGCTGGTGTTCCAGAGAAATTCCACGCCGAGCCGTGACAGTTGCTCAAGCAACGCCGGAATGAACACGCGTGGCGTGAGGTGAGCGTCGATGGGAAAATAAATGCAACCGGCCACCTCCATACGGATGCCCGGCTCCAACGCGGCAGTTTGCGGCGCGTTCAACACCTGCGCTTCGACGCCGACTTCCCGCGCGATCTTCGCCAAGCCCGCTGCCTCGTGATCGAGACATTCGGCGGTCTTGCACAAATTGATCAGTCCTTCCGTTTGCAGATCGAACGCGCCATTCATGGCCGCGCCCATTTCGACGAACAGTTGCCGGCTGCCCAGACTCATGCGCGCGAGCAATGGGGCCGCGCGCCGCATGTGGGCGACCGAACACGAACGGGCGAACAGCCAGCACCAGCGCCACAAGTCCGCATCGAGACGCGGCTTGATGTAGAAGGGACTGCGCGAACTCAGCATCCACTTCATGCCCTGCCAGATCATGCCCGGCGCCGACAGTGGCACGACGTGGCTCGGTGAAATATAGCCCGCGCTGCCGTGCACGCACGAATCTGCGCCAGCGGCGTTGCGCTCGATGACGGTGACGGCACATCCCGCCCGCGCCAAGGAATACGCGGTGCACAAACCGACGATGCCGCCGCCGCAAATAATAACCGAACGTGATTTGGTCATGATGAACGAATGCCCCAACAAAAAAGATCCGACGGATCGAGCAGCAGCGTGCCTTCACCGCACACATGCGCGTGGCCCGTAATCGTCGGCACCACCCGTTCCCCGTCGCGGCGGTAGCTGCCGTGAAACACACTGCCCACGATGCTTTCCTGCCGCCACACCGCCCCTTCCGCGAGTTTGCCGTCGGCGGCCAGACACGCCAATTTTGCACTCGTGCCCGTGCCACACGGCGAACGGTCATACGCTCCGCCGGGGCACAGCACAAAATTGCGGCTGTCCACGCCGGGCGTCGCCGACGGCGCGAACAATTCCACGTGATCCACCTCGGGAAAACCACTCGCATTCACCGCTGCGCGCACGCGTTTCGTGAAGTCGAGCAAGGCGTCCACGCGACTGAGTCCGAGTTCTTGGCCGTGATTTTCCACAAGGAAAAACCAATTCCCGCCCCACGCCACGTCGCCGCATAACTCGCCGTGTCCGGGCACAGCGATTTTCACCGACGCCGCCCGACGATAGCTCGGCACATTCGTCACAGCGACGCTGCCGTCGTCGTGCAACATCGCCTCCACCACGCCCACCGGCGTGTCGATCCGCGCGCGCCCCGGTTGCAAACGCCCGAGATGCGCCAGCGACACCACGAGACCGATTGTGCCGTGACCACACATGCCGAGCAGACCGACGTTGTTAAAGAAAATCACGCCCGCGTCGCAGTCCGCTGCGTGCGGTTCGACGAGTAGCGCACCCACCATCACGTCGGAGCCACGCGGCTCGTTGACGATGGCGGAGCGATAGTGATCAAACTCCGCGCGAAATCGTTGCGCTCGTTCAGCCAACGGTCCGCTGCCTAGTTCCGGTCCGCCCGCGATGACCAATCGCGTCGGCTCGCCTCCCGTGTGGGAATCGAGAATGCGAATCTGCTGCGGTCGCGAGGAGGACATTGTCGGTCTGCTACTTTGCGTTGAACAACTACGTCGTCATTCCTCAGAGCGCTTCCGTGCCTTGCTGCGCCGTGTCGATCCGCGTGACTTCCTCGAGCGGCAACACAAACACGCGACCATCGCCGGGTGTGCCCGTGTGCGCCGCAGCGACAAACGTCGCCACGACTTTGTCCTTCAATTCATCCGCCACTGCGACCTCGATGCGCACGCGCGGATGAAAATCCACCGTGTATTCCGTGCCGCGAAACGTCTCGATGTGCCCCTTTTGGTGGCCGAAGCCCTTCACCTCGGAAACGATTATCCCCTCCAAGCCGATGCGCGCGAGCGCGTCCTTCACTTCCTCCAACTTGAACGGTTTGATGAGGGCGATGACCAATTTCATGGGAGCCGCAGAATTCCCCGAACCTCGCCGTGCCGCAAGGCTTTCCTCGATCGCCGCATGACGCTTTTGTCCGTTGCCAACGCTCCGCCGCCCCCGCCAATCTTCGCCCCACGCCCATGGCCTCGCCCCAGGAACTCAACATCGACTACGTCGCCCAACTTGCCCGGCTCGCGCTCACCGAGGACGAAAAGGCCAAGTTCGCCGCGCAACTCGGCGACGTCCTCCACCACATCGATCAGCTCACGCAGATCGACGTCACCGGCATCGAGCCCACCGCCCACGCGTTTCCTGTTGAAAACGTCTGGGCTGAGGACGTCGCCCGCCCCGGTTTGTCAGTGGAACACGCCCTGCAAAACGCCCCCGCCCAACGCGAGCAAATGATCAGTCTGCCGAAAGTCGTCGATTAAACGCGCATGTCCGCCGCCGTCTTTCATCAACCCATCACGACCGTCGCCGCCGATCTCACCGCGGGAAAACTCTCCGCCGTCGAGTTGATGCAAGCCGTCATCGCGCGCACACGCGCCGTCGAGCCCCAGGTCCACGCGTTCAATTCCCGCGACGAAGCCGACGCGCTTGCCCAAGCCGCCGCTTCTGATGCGCGCCGAGCCGCCGGACAAACCCGCGGGCCGCTCGACGGTATTCCCATCGGCTTGAAGGACGTCATCGCCGTCGCCGGTCAACCGCTCACGGCTTCGAGCAAGATTCTCGGCAATTTCGTTTCACCCTACGACGCCACCGTCACGCGCAAGTTGAAGGAAGCGGGCGTCGTGCTCTGGGGTCGGCTCAATCTAGACGAGTTTGCGATGGGCTCCTCCACGGAAAACAGCGCTAACGGTCCGACGTGCAATCCGTGGGATTTGACGCGGGTGCCCGGTGGCTCGTCCGGTGGCAGCGCCGCTGCGCTCGCGTGCGGCAGCGCTCTCGCCACGCTTGGCTCCGACACTGGCGGCTCCATTCGCCAACCGGCTGCGTTGTGCGGTGTCGTCGGACTCAAGCCCACTTACGGCCTCGTCTCGCGTTACGGCCTCGTCGCCTACGCGTCATCGCTCGATCAGATCGGTCCGTTCGGTCGCACCGTGACCGATGCTGCGACGGTGTTGCACGCCATCGCTGGACACGACGATCTCGACTCGACGTCCTACCGCACAACGATTCCCGACTACGCGCAGGAACTGCAAAAGCGCACCGGCCCGTGGCGCATCGGTATTCCGAAGGAATATTTCGGTGAAGGACTCGACCCTGAAGTTGCCGCCGCCGTGGAAGCTGCCGTTAAATTTTACCGCGACCGCGGCTGTGAGATTCGCGAAGTGTCGTTGCCGCACACGCGTTACTGTCTCGATACCTATTACATCATCGCGACCGCTGAAGCGTCGTCGAATCTCGCCCGGTTTGACGGTGTGCGTTACGGCCATCGCTCGCGCGGCACGACCGACGCCATCGATCTCTACGCGAAGTCACGCGCCGAAGGTTTTGGCGCCGAAGTGAAGCGCCGCATCATCCTCGGCACTTACGTGCTCTCGAGTGGTTACTACGACGCGTATTATTTGCGCGCACAAAAAGTCCGCACGTTGATCCGCCAGGATTTTCTCAACGCCTACCGCGAAGTCGATGCGTTGCTCACACCAACGACGCCAACACCCGCGTTCAAACTCGGCGCCAAGGCCGACCCGCTCGCGATGTATCTGTGCGACGTTTACACGATCGGCGTGAATCTCGCGGGCTTGCCCGCGATCAGTGTGCCGTGCGGTTTCTCGGTTTCGGGTTTGCCTATCGGTCTGCAGTTAATCGGCCAACCGTTCCGCGAAGCTGACTTGCTCGCGATGGCCCACACCTACGAACAAGCCCACGACTGGCACCGCCGAACTCCGGTAATCTAGTCACAGAGGACACAGAGGAAACCCGAGTTCACCGAGATGGAATCTTCAATCAACAGCCTCACGGAGAAGGTGATTGGTGCCGCGATCGAAGTGCATCGTGAACTCGGAGCCGGGCTTTTGGAATCGGCCTATCAATGCGCGCTAGCTCACGAGTTGACGCTGCGTGGCATCCCGTTCGAGGGACAGAAAGGCTGCCCCGTCACCTACAAAGGCCTACAACTTGACGACGCCTATCGCATCGATTTTCTCGTTGATGGCCAGTTGGTCGTAGAACTCAAAGCTGTCGACGCACTGGCGGAGGTTCACGATGCTCAGGTTCTGACCTATTTGAAGTTCACCGGCTGCCGAATTGGCCTATTGCTAAATTTCCGTGCCACCGTCCTCACCCGTGGTCTTCGTCGCTTGGCTCTGTGACCTCTGTGCAACCTCCCTTCCCTCTGTGACAATTTCTTCTTTCAATTACGAAGCCGTCATCGGCCTTGAGGTGCACGTCCAGATCAAGACGGCGTCGAAGATGTTCACGCGCGTCGCCACCGGTTACGGCGAGCCGCCGAATACGCTGACCGATCCCGTCGTGCTCGCCCTGCCCGGCGCGCTGCCCGTGCTCAACAAGGCCGCGCTCGACGCCATCATCAAAACCGGCCTGATGCTCGGTTGCGAAATCGCCGACGTCACCCGGTGGGACCGCAAAAATTATTTCTACCCCGACAGTCCGAAGAATTATCAGATCACCCAGTTCGCCCACCCGGTCTGCGAGCACGGGGCCGTGGAGATCGAACTGCCGGGTTCCTCCCCCGCCGTCATGGGCGAACACAAATCGATTCCCCTCACACGCATTCACCTCGAGGAAGACGTCGGCAAACTCACGCACACCGCCGCCGATTCGCTGGTCGATTACAACCGCGCCGGCACGCCGTTGATGGAGATTGTCACCGAGCCTGCATTGCAGTCGGCCGACGAAGCGTTCGCTTTCCTCACTTCGCTGCGCATGTCGCTGATTTACGCAGGCATTTCCGACTGCGACATGGAGAAGGGCCAGATGCGTTGCGACGCCAACATTTCGATTCGCCCCGTCGGTGAAACCAAACTCGGCACCAAGGTCGAACTCAAGAATCTCAACTCCATCTCCTACGTCCGCGACGGCATCCTCACGGAAATCAAACGTCAGCTTAGCGTCGTCGCCGCCGGTGGCACGCTCGTGCAAGAGACGCGTCTCTACGATGGCGAGACCGGTCGCTCCGCCTCGATGCGCTCGAAAGAGATGGCGCACGACTACCGCTATTTTCCCGATCCCGATTTGATGCCCGTGCGGATCGACGCCGAGTGGACAACTCGCCTCCGGGCGGAGTTGCCCGAGCAGCCCTTTGCGAAGCAGCGTCGCTTCCTCGATGCGTTTTCGCTGCCCTACTCCGCGACTGCGGTGCTCATCCGCGATCGAGCGCTGAGCGATTTCTTCGAGGCCGTCGTGCACCTCGGCGCCGCGCCGGGCACCGCCGCCAACTGGATCACCAACGACCTGCTGCGCGATCTTGCCGCCGCTGGACAAACACTCGCCGAGAACAAGGTCACGCCCGCCCACCTCGCGGGTCTCGTGGCGTTGCTCGACCAAGGCGTCGTCTCCAGCACGCAAGCGAAGGAAGTATTCGCCGAGATGTGTCAGTCCGGTGAATTGCCGACCACCGTGGTCGATCGCAAAGGCCTGCGTCAATCCACCGACACCGGTGAACTCGAGTTGTGGTGCAGCACGGCGATCGCGCACGACGCCAAGTCCGCCGAGCAGGTAAAGGCAGGCAACGCCAAGGCGATCAACGCGCTCAAGGGTGCCGTGATGAAACTCTCCGCCGGCAAAGCGAATCCTAAGCTGGTAGATGAGATCTTGAAGAAACTGCTCGGCGTGGTGTGAGGGGTATTAACCGCCGAGACGCAGAGGCACGGAGAAGAGTCCAGGGCCAGAGGCGTAATACCAACCACAATTCGACTTGAGTCTATTGCCCGCGTGGTGGCCGCGAGCGCCAGCGAGTGGTGTTTCTTATCGCGAGCAAGCTCGCTCCCACGGGTTGGAAGCACGTGGTGGCCGCGAGCGCCAGCGAGTGGTGCATTGTCGGGTCGCTGGTGCTCCCCGCTACGGGGAAAGCCGTTCTCCGTGTCTCTGTGGTTCAATGAAAACCCCAAACCCCGCTGTGGCGGCGGGCTGACGGAAAAAATCGATTGCACCGACACGCTCACCGGCTGAAATCGGCCTGCTGATTGCTTGGCGGGGCCACGTCCGGCGATTCGCCGTAAACTCATTCCATTCGCCCCGCACCATGACCGATCACTGCCGTCCGTCTCGCTGCCGGAGCTTGCCGCACTCCACCTCATCCGCTTCGCTGCCCTGCACCCCATGACCGTCGCTGAATTCAAAAAGAAGTGGCTTCGCTACCAAGGCAAGGAGACCTCCGCCTATCAAGAGCACTTCAACGACCTCTGCTACCTCCTCGGTCAACCGACCCCGGCCGAGGCCGATCCCTCCGGCAGCGACTGGTTCTGTTTCCAAAAACGCGTCGTGAAGGACCTCGAACTCCTCGTCGTCGAGCCGGACGGCGCCGCAGCCCCGAAGGAAAAACGCGGCTTCGCCGACGTCTGGCTCAAGGACGCCTTTGCTTGGGAATACAAGGGCAAGCACAAGGACCTCGATGAGGCCCACCGCCAACTCCAGCGCTACCGCGAGTCACTCCTCAACCCACCCCTCCTCGTCGTCTGCGATTTCGAAAATTTCATCATCCGCACCAATTTCAACGGCACGGTGCAGGAGATCTACGATTTCCACCTCACACGCCTCGACGACCCGAAGAACTGGCGCGTCCTCCGGGCTCTCTTCACCGACCCCGAGTCGCTCCGGCCCGTTCGCACCACCGCCGAGGTCACCGAGGCCCTCGCCCGCCACATCGCCGAGATCGCCAAATCTCTCCAGAAACGCGAAGCGGTCGAACTCGCCGACGCGCAGACGCGCGCCGAGATGAATTTCGCCCAGCGCAAAAATCTCCGCATCGCCCGCTTCCTCAATCGCCTCGTCTTCTGCTTTTTCGCCGAGGACACCGGCCTGCTCCCGCCCAAACTTTTTTCCGATCTCCTCAAGCTCGGCCTCGACGATCCACATCACCTCGCCACGGCGATGGAGAATCTCTTCGGCGTCATGGCCACCGGCGGCACTTTCGGGAAAGACAAAATCCGCCATTTCAACGGCCACCTCTTCGAGGAAGCCACCGTCTTCGAGCTGACCGACGACGAGTTGAAACGCCTCGCCGAGGCCGGCGAGTCCGATTGGCAATTCATCCAGCCCAGCATCATGGGCACGCTGTTCGAGCGCGCGTTGGAACCGGAGCAACGCTCCCAACTCGGCGCCCACTACACCAGCGAGGCCGACATCCAGACGCTCGTCGAACCCGTGCTCATGGCCCCGCTCCGCCGCGAGTGGGCCACCCTCAAACGCACGCTCGCTCCCGCCTACGCCAAGGGCAAAGGCACGCCCGCCCAGCGCGAGGAGCTGGCCGCGTTCCAGAAAAAACTCGCCGCCACCACCGTGCTCGATCCCGCCTGCGGCAGCGGCAACTTCCTCTACGTCTCGCTCCAGCTCCTCCTCGGATTGGAGAAAGAGGTCCTCGCCTACGCGACGCAGCTCGGCTTCAAACTCGCGCCCAAAGTCGGCGTGCAACAGCTCCGCGCCATCGAGATCAACCCTTACGCCTACGAGCTTGCGCAAGTCTCCGTGCAGATCGGCTACCTGCAATGGCGGCGCGACAACGGCTTCGATAACGACCGCACGCCCGTCCTCCAAAACCTCGACGGCTTCCGCAACGAAGACGCTCTGCTTGAGCCCCACTTCGGACGGAAGGCGAAGAACCTGAAAGAAGCCCGCGACGACGAACACACCGCCGACACGAACCTCAAATTCTACACCGAACGCGAGTGGCCGAAGTGCGACATCATCATCGGCAACCCGCCGTTTCTCGGAGGCAGTCGGATGCTGGATGAACTGGGTCGAGAAAACCAGCGCGGTCTATGGGACACATTCAAGGGGCGTGTGCCCGGAGCCGCCGATCTGTGCTGCTATTGGTTTGAAAAGGCCCGGGCATTGATCGCGGAAAACAAGTGCAAGCGTGCAGGACTTCTTGCGACGCAAGGTATCCGTGGCGGAGTCAACCGTCAGGTTCTGGAACGCATCAAAGCGAGCGGCGACATCTTCTTCGCAATTTCTGATCGAGATTGGGTGCTCAACGGCGCTGCGGTGCACGTCAGCATGATCGGGTTCGACGACGGGGCCCAAACCGCTCTGACCCTCGACGGGCGAACGGTGAATCGCATCAACGCGAACCTCACTTCGGAATCGGACGTCACGACTGCAGCCAACCTAAAGGCCAATGAGAAGGTGTGTTTCATTGGGTCCAAGAAGGCAGGCGAGTTCGAAGTGGATGAGTCCGTCGCCCGTGATTGGCTTTCTGCTCCGAATCCTCACGGAAAACCCAACTCGGATGTCTTGAAGCCGTGGGTTAACGGAAATGCGCTGGTGACAACACGCCGCGCGTTTTGGATCATTGATGCGGGACTAGAACGGACTGAGGCCGACATGTCGGGCTACGTCCTTCCGTTCGAGCATGTGGTCAAGATGGTAAAGCCGGACCGTGCGAAGAACAAAGAACCAAGGACCCGGAAGAATTACTGGATCCACAAGCGCCCAGGTCCAGATCTACGAGTTCTGCTCACCCACCAAAAGCGCTGCTTGGCGGTGGTTCGTCATTCAAAACATTTGGTGTTTTCCTGGATGCCGGCCGCCATCCTACCTGACGACGGTATCTACGTCTTCGCGCGCGAGGACGACTCGTTTTTTGGAGTGCTTGCCTCCGGCATCCACCGTGTTTGGGCACTGGCACAAGGGACACAGGTGCGCGAAAAGGAATCGGGCTTTCGCTATACCCCAGAAACCTGCTTCGAGACTTTCCCGTTCCCGTTCGCGTTGAAGGAGCCGTTGCCGCAAGGGGAGAGCTCGCCGCAATCCGAGGCCGCTGCGGCGCACTTTTATTTCGCGGGCAAGGAAGATTCCGCGCCCTACAGCGAAGCCGAACACCGGGCCGTAATCGCCGCCGCCGCGAAGGAGTTGAACGAACTCCGCGAACGCTGGCTCAACCCGCCGGAATGGACGAAGACCGTCACACTCACCTTCCCCGGCTCGGTCGGCGGCCCGTGGTCGCGTTTCCTCGATCCCCAATCGGTCAACGACCAAACCGGTGTAGGCACCGTCCGCTACCCGCGTCTCGAACCGCGCGATGCGAAGTGCGCCGCCGAGTTGAAGAAGCGCACGCTCACCGCCCTCTACAACGAGCGCCCCGCCTGGCTCGACCACGCGCACCGGAAACTCGATGCCGCCGTCGCCGCCGCCTACGGCTGGCCCGCCGATCTGGGCGACGAGCCAATCCTCGAACGCCTCCTCGCGTTGAATCTCCAGCGCGCCGCCGAGGAAGCCAAATACGCGGCCAAACCCAAGACTCGCAAACCCCAGCGCGAAAAATCCGCCGACGAATTACTCTGAGCTTCGGAAAAAAGCGGGGCGACAGTGAAGTCGCCCCGCTGAGATCAACCGAGATATTTCCAGTAGGCTCCCTTGTTGCAGGAGCGCACGGGAGGAAACGTCTCATTTTTGCTGAGCGGGATGACATTCTCTTCAGCGGTAGGTGCTGGCGAGAAAGTCCCGTCGGTGTAGCCGTCCCACTGGTAGCGACCGGTGCTGTCACACGTATCGCCGGTCTTGTAGCGTTGTCCGATGTAGGCCAATTCAATCACCTCCTTTTATGCGAGGGCCTTGGTGGTGAGTGCCGAAGACACTCCACTCATGGTTGCGCAAAGCAGATCACGGAAAAGGGAGCGCGGAGGCGGGGGCGGCGCGGTCCGGGAAAAACCATTAGCCAACAGCACACCGACCGTGGCCCCGGCCACGAAGGTCAGGGCAAGAATTCCGACAGGTCCGATTTTATCCATGGCGGGTAAGGGGATCACGGGCACTCGGGAAGACTCAGCAAGTTGTTGGTCTCCTCACTGTCGGTCTCGGTCCTGAGGTATTTGTGGCCGAACCGACTCACCGCGACCACGACCCGCACCGAGCGTCCGTTCTGGTAAACATAAAAGCTCCATTTGCCCGCTTCGATGCCGGCGATGGCTTCGGGTTGGGAGAGCTTCCAGCGCTGGCCGACGCTGACACCGCCTACGAACTTGATCCGCTCGAACGGACTGTCGCGGTCGGTTTTGTTGATGCATTGGATTTGGTGTGAGTCGGCCATGGTCGATTTGAGTTTGGGTTGTCGATTCGAGTGCAAGCGCACCATAGCAGGCTGCTCAATGCTCGACAGGGGCAATGATTGTGGGCAAATCTCGCGCCCAACCGCTTCGGGCCGAGCGGTCCGCCTATGGATATTTCGCTGAAGGCAGACCTCGACCGACTGCGCACGCTCGCGTTTCGGCGCTACAGATGCAGCGGGCCAGTGCTGCGCTCGTATCACAAATTGCGGCACTCAATCGACGCCCACGAGCACGCCAATTTGATCTGGGCGCTGTATCATTGGCTGCTGGTGCCATTGTCACTGTGGCCGGTGGACATCGCCGGTGTCGCAACCCACGTGCTCGACCGAACGAAAAAAGGAAAGAAGCTCGATGCGGATCTGGTTTTGCTTCTTGAAACCCTCGGCGTGGCACCCGTGCGCGAAGCTTGTGATGTCATGGGCGGATACGAACACGAGGTCGCAAAGGGCAATTACGACGGACTGGTAAAATGCCATCAGAAATTTGCGGAATGCGAAAAACTATTGAGTCGGTCAGCAGAGTTCCGGGCGGCATGGCGGAAAATCCGGAAGCAGTTTAACGTCGCAAAATTTCGTCTGAAACGCGGCGTCATCAGGCGGCAAATGTCGCAGGAGAGAAATTTCCGCGATGGGCTGAACTTCAACTGGCAGTCGAAAGATGCGCGGTTTCGTCAGCTCTTCGACGTATTGTGCTTCCGCTGGAATCTTTACGGCGTCCAAAACAATCAGCCCTTGCTGATGAAGATCACCGTAAATCCGACGCCGCATGGCACCATGATCTTCATCCCGCGCTATTGGAGCCTCGATCTCAGCCGAGACCTGAATGGTAAGGAAATAGGGCGCCTGCACCACGCCCATGGGGCCATTCGCCAAGGGCCCAAAATGAGTCCATCGCGGATGGAACGACGCGATGAGGCAATCAAGGCGTTGAAGGCCTGGAAAGAGGCTGGACGCCAAGGGTTACGCGGCGACGGGAGATTTGAATGCGTGCTGCAAGCACTCGGACGTCCTCCCGAATCCGACTTCAGCGCCGTAAAGCGGCTACTACGAGAAGCACGCTCGTTAAGTTGATCATAATTACCGCGCCGTGCCCGTTTCCCGCCTATCCGTGCCCGCCACTTACGCCGACTTGAAGAAGGCGGTCGAGGCCGTCGTCTTCAAAGGCCGCCAGCAAATCGAGCTAGCGTGGGTGCGGACATATCACGAAACCGGTCGGCTCATCAACGAACACATCCTCCAGAACCGGCAACGCGCGGGTTATGGGGCCGGAGTGTTCGAAAAACTCTCCGCCGACACCGGCATCAGCAAACGCACGCTGCAGGAATGCGCGCAATTCCAGCGCTGCTTTCCAATTCCGCGCACGTGCGCGCAATTGGGCTGGGCGCACTATCGAACCCTTTGCCAAGTCGCCGACCAAAACGCTCGCACCTCGCTGATGCGCGATGCGATCAAGCACGAGTGGACAGTCGCGAAGCTCGTGCAGCGCGTGCGGCCGCTCAACGCGGCCCTCGAGGTTGAGCAGGACGATTCCTCGAGTCCGACCCGCGCCGCGCCGCAAAAGCTGCTCACGCTGAAGCGCGGCACGCCGGGCATTTTCCGCCTCGTGTCACGCGGGGACGCGCTCGCAGTCGATCTCGGGTTCAGGCTCTACCTGCGCTTGAGCGACGAACAGGCGGAGGAATTTTCCGCCGGCGATTTCGTGACGTGCGATGCCCGCGGACGCGTTGCAAAAGCGAGCGAGGCGACGAAAGCAGACCTGTTCACCTACTCCGCCGTGGTGCGCCGCACGATCGACGGGGACACGCTCGCGATCAGTCTGCAACTGCCCGGTCGCTACGAAATCGAACAGAAGCTGCGGCTGCGCGGCGTCGATTGCCCGGAGATGGACACCGCAGCGGGAAAAGCCGCGAAGCGCTTTGCCGAGTCACTCGTTGCCGCTGCCACAGCCGTGACGATCTACACCACCAAACCCGACAAATACGACCGCTACTTAGCGGATGTCTTTCTCGCACCGCGCGACGCCGCGGAAGTTTTCCTCAACAACGCAATCCTCGCAGCCGGGCACGCGGTGCGGATGGATGAATATCGGTTGGAGGATTGGGAAGGCTGAGCCAGTTCGGGTTTTCGACACAGAGAGCACGGAGCCAAACCGGAGGTCCACGGAGGCTCCCTTCCTCTGCGTAGCGGCGAGCGCCAGCGAGCCGACTTTCACTCGACGAACATACACGGCTTGCTGGCGCTCGCCGCTACTGGACGAGGCAACCCAATTCGAATCTGATCCTCCTTCCGTCTCTGTGTCTCCTCCGTGTTCTCTGTGACTCAAAACAAAAAGCCCGCCGTGGGGGCGGGCCTTCGAACGCGGCGGGTCCGGCGACCCCGTTCTCTATTTCAATCCAGCTTACTTCGCCTCGTCGGCCACGCGGATGTGCAGATCTTTGAGTTGCTTCTCCGTCACCGGCGTCGGGCTCTGATTCATCAGGTCCTGCGCCTTCTGCGTCTTGGGGAAGGCAATCACGTCGCGAATGCTCGTCGTGCCGCAGAGCAGCGCGACCATGCGATCAAGGCCGAAGGCGATACCACCGTGTGGCGGAGCGCCGAATTTGAATGCCTTGAGCAAATAACCGAAACGATTTTCCACGACGTCGGCCGGAATCTTCAGCACGTCGGTGAACACTTTCTCCTGCA
>JAUXXD010000116.1 GCA_030681265.1 Candidatus Didemnitutus sp.
AGCGCACGCTCGACGAAATCGAGCAGGAAACGCATGCTGAAGATCGCGCTCAGACGATTCGCACTTTCGTGGCGAATCACTCTTACAATTCGTAACGCTACTTTTCTTGGCCATACCAAAGGCGCCCGAAAGTCGGGCGCCTTTTTCTTTGGCCAGTCGCATGCGCTGGGCACAGCGAAGAGCGATAACGCAAGGCGAACCTAAATTCCGCAGCGCAACGCCAACCCATCTCGGACGGATCGGATCCAAAACCAAACCAACTAACCGTCACCGCTGCCCGAGCTTCTGTCCACTTTATTGGGCAAGCTCATAGAATGAGATTGCCGCCGTATAATTTAGGGGTATTTAGTTGCCATACTTCGCATCGATATGGGCCCATTCGGTGGAGAGGCGTCTAATTCAATAGTGAAAAGCCCCCCACACTAGTCCATGAATAGCCCAATGATTGAACGATGGCGTGCTCGTCGCTTCCTGCTGTTATCGGCAATGCTTTTGCCATTGGAGCTGTTTGCACAGAAGTCAGTTGAGCTAACGTTCGTGGATCAGCCGCCGCAGACTGTGCGTGTGTTGCAAGCACGGGAAGTGAAGATCGGCAATTCCACTTTGATCTTCAACCGCGTTGAGCGCCCAATTTCCGTGCAAAAAACGATGCGCCCGATTGAAGTTTATGCAACGGAGCGGAGCCCGGCATCACTCGAAATTTTGGACCGCTGGCTGTGTCGCACGTTTTCCTGCGCCGTCTATGGCGGGGTGACGGAATTGACGTGGTGGGATGAGCATGGCGTAAGGCAAGCGGCTTACAGCAATGTGGATTTTGCTGGATTCATTCCTTGGTTCGATGTGCGGCTCGAAGACACTGCTTACAGCGTGCTGTTTTTTTCTATGGGCGACTACGATTCGGAATTGCCCCAACTTAGAGATCCGACTCTCGCGGCAGCGGTGTCCAGACTAGCTCAGGAAAGTGAACCCAACTATGTGTTGGAGGGAAAGATTTCCCCGGACGACAGCGAGACACTCGATGTGCTGCATGCCTACTATGCCGCCAATCACGAGGCGCTCAAGATTGGGGCAAAGAAGACCAGAGAAGCGGCTGAACTTGCGCTGCAAAATGAAGTTTGAGAAAGAGCGAAGCCACGCACGCTGGTCTTCAATTTTTGGAAATCTTCATTGGCAGCGGAGGCTAAAAGATGAACCCGTGGCGCAGTGCTTTAGTCATCGTTTTTTCATGCGCCCTGTCGACTGGTCTTGCTGCGGCAGTCGTGGTTGACGAGTTGAAGGCCGACACCGGACAAGTCGAAGGCACCATGACGCTCACATGGTATGCCCGTTCGGGACAGACTTACTTCATTTTGACCACAGAGGATTTGGAGGCGTGGACCAGCCTGCCCGTAGTAGAAGTCGGGGCCAATGCGATGATCGAATACACCATTCAAATTCCCGCGAATTTCACCAAGGGTTTCTGGCGACTCGCCGTGACCGATCAAGTCGCGGCGGATCCGTATGCGATGGATTTTGATGGGGACGGAATCCCGACAGCGTGGGAACTGCAACACGGCTTCAACCCGCTTTTCGCAGGCGATGCGTGGGGTGATCCCGATGGCGACGAATTGACAAATTTAGCGGAGTTTCGACTCGGATTAAATCCCCGTGATGCAGCGACGGCCCGGACTCCGGCGCAGATGAATTTCACCTTGTATTCGCCTTAGCGCTGCTTCGGCGAAATTTCACTTCCGTGAGCCTGTGCGACGAAGCAATTCTCCAACCTCGAAAATTTTTCACATGAAATGGCGTATCGATTTCCGGCACCTCGCGTGTTTTGCATTCACGGCTTTGGTTTTTCCTTCGCTCTCCGCTTCAACTCGTGAAGTTTATAATCTAGCAGCGATCAAATCCAAATTGACCCTCAAAGCCGAGGACGATCCGGTGTCGGTTACGTTTGCTCGCACCGACGGCCAGCCGTCGAGTTGCAAAGTGAAGTTGGCGGTAACGATCGAAGGAAAAGTCGAGAAAAACGGTCAAACGGAAGGATTCTTCGATGAAGTCGTCTTGGGGGTAAACGGAGTTGATAAGACTGCTTTTGCGGGTGATTCAGGCGGCTCTGGTGGAACTGTTAGCGTAGATAAAACGGCAACGATTGAGATCGAAGTGTCGCCGGGTGACGAAATCACGCTGAGCTATCTCACGCGCAACGCCTATTGGAACGATGGTGGAGAAGCGAAGGTTACTGACGTGAAAGAGATTGCTGGCGACTGTGGCGATTGTGGCACGGGTGGAGGAGGAGTCACCAATAGTTGTGTTTCCGTCGAGATCGATCTGGGGGGGCAAGTTTCCACTGGCAATCGCGCCGGCAAGTTGCAGATGAAGGTAGCCAGTCCCACGGCCACTGCTTATTCCCCGGCGATCCTAACGCTCACCTCTGGTCTGTATCAAAGGACCGCAGCCGAGCGGATGCTAGCAGCGGGTAGCACTCCGTCGATGCTCGTGCTCAATTCGACTGGGACATTGTGGATGGTCGGGGAAACGATGCGTCAGGTCCTCACACCGTCTGGCGTTTTCGACATTGTGCCGATTTCCGCCACGAAGTTTGAGGTTCGCGTCTATGACCGCAGTCGCGTGGGGAGTATTACAGCCGGTGTGTTATTGGCGATCTCCGGTGATCCAGCAAATACGTTGACGACATGGACGATCGAAAATCCCGAGCCCGCTGGTTCACTGCCGAACCATGTGGTGCGTGTGACGCGGCAAAGCGACTGCTTCACTCAAGTTTCCGATTTTCAGTGGAATGAGGCGCAAGGCGACTGGGCGTTATCTCGCGGCGTCGGCTCCGACCGCATCACAGAGCGCCGGACAAAAAGTTCTCCGGTGTCGGGGGTGACGGTGGAGCGACGGGAGATACTCAATCAGGCTAGCGCGGTGGTCTACGAGGAGCGCGAAACTTGGGAAACCACGTCTATCGGCGAGCGTCCACTGGCGCGCACGGTTGGCAGCGGTGCGCAGGCGCGGACGACAATCTACGAATATTGGTTGCCGAACAGCGGTGCGAATCGGGCGGGGCGACTCAAGCGGCAGACCAGTCCCGAGGGGCGTTGGGAATATTTTCACGACTACGATGCGCAGGGCAAGGTCACGAAAAAGGTCGAACAATATCTGAACAATCCGTTCACCGGAGGTTGGCCGGACATGGTCAATCGGATGACCGAGACCCAGCGCGTCAATTCGGGTGAACCGTTCGAGGAGTTTTTTGAGGCGACGTTGGGCAATTTTGTGACCCATAGCAGTGCTCCGCCCCTCAACTGGGCGCACCGAGCGCTCTCACAGGAGAAACATGCAGCCTATGATGGAATTGGCAAGGCCTCGGTCGACACGTGGTTGATCAGCCCGCCATTAAACCTGACCGGTTCGGAGGAGGTCAGATTTAGCTTTCGCTCCGGCAATAATTTCGCGTCGGGGACACAGCCGTCGCGGCAGGTTTATTTGCTCAAGAATTATTCCGGATCAGGGTCGCCGCTGGACAGTGGGCAAGCCGTCGACATCACCACTCGCTTTGGCTCCTCGCTGATGGCGGGGACTTGGGGCAAGATTGGGCCGACCGATATCACCTCCGAAGTGGTGCCAGGAGTGAGGATCGCTTTTCGCTATAATGGCAATAATAGTCTGTGGAAGATTGACGATGTGATTTTTACGCTGCGCCGCCAGATTGAGGACATTACAACGGTTACTCTCGCCGGACACGTGATCGCTAAATCATGGCAACGCGACAGCACGCCAGTGGATAATCGCAAATGGCACACGGAACCCATCGACGGCCGCGTGGTGACGACGGCAATCGCGTCCGACCTCGCCGCGACGATTTTGGAATCCCCCGGCAACCGCATTACGCGTTACGAATACTACCCCAAGAATGCGACGGCGCCCGGCCTGCCTAACCAACTTAAGCGAACCTACCACCCGGATGGCAATCTAAGCCTCTTCCAATACGAGAAGACGTCGTCCGACGGTCTGCTAGTGAAAGAGTGGACCGGCGAAGCGAATACCGCAGGAACGAGCATCTTGCACGGGTTTCTCTCGGTGCGCGAAGAAAACAGTGGAGGCCACATCATTGCCACGCAGCGCTATTACGTGAAGAGTGGCGACGCCGATTTACTCATCGAATCGATGGCCGCATCGGAAATTGATTTACTGGGGCGCCCCACCAAGTTTGTTTTTGGCGACGGAAGCATCGTGCAACGGACCTATGGGTGTAGTGGCTTGAAGAGTGAAATCGACCGCGAAGGCGTGCGCACTGAAAACAAATTTGATGACCACGGGCGCCTTTACCAAACTGAGCGTTGGCACGGTAATGTCCGTGAATCCTACGTGCGCTATGAGATGGATGCCGCAGGACACCGGGCCAAGGAGTTCCGCTGGGGCCGCGAGTCTGGCAGCGAGCAACTCGTGCGCGAGCGCAGCTATCACACAAACAGTGAATCCGCGTGGGAGATCGATGTGCTCAATCGGCAAATTAATTTCAATGAGACGACCAACAGCCAAACTGGAATTACCACGCACTCCCAATCGTTGCCGAGTTTGACGCAGCTCATTGCTCGTGCCGAAGCGCATTATCCCGACGGCAGTCTGTATCAAATTTCCGGTGCCGCCGTTACCCCCATGCGTCAGTTACATTCTGTCGAGGAAAACCCAGCGCAACCGGGGCGCTACCTGCCGATCATTACCAGTGCGGTGCTTGATGCCGCTGGCAATTTGCCCATGGCGAATGGCACTCTCTCTGGGGAATTTAGCGCGCAAGGCACCGGTCCGGGCGGAGCCTATTCGTTCGAGCGCCGCCCAGCCGCTGACGGCAATGGCACGGTGTTGACGCAGACGTGGACCGATGCCGACGGTCGCCCGACCAAGCGCATTCAAGCCGACGGGCGCACCGAACTTGCCTCACACACTCTCTTTGAATCATTAACCGCTCTCGATGTGGATGGCGACGGTGCCATTGGCCTCGACGGTGCCGATACGGTCCGCCGCTCGCGCCGCACTTATCTCACCGCGCATGGCACCATCGTGCAGCGCGATACCCTCGAAGAGCGCACGGATGCGAACACCTGGCAGTTGATAACGCAGACGGATACGGAAATGCGCGACCTCAATGCCAACGGTCGCGAAACTTGGGTCACGCACTACACAAGCTACCCCGTTCGCACGCAGGAGACGATCAATCGCGAAGACCGCACCCGCAAGGTCGTAACCACCTTGCCTGACTTATCCCGCCGCGTGGTGGAATACACCAACGGGCGACTCACTCGCGACTACTCCCTCCCCGCCAGCGGGGAAATACCGGCCCACACGGTTGTTCGGACATACGACGGCTTGGGCCGAGTAACCAAGCTCGCCGACTCACTCACCGGCGAAACGGACTACACCTACCACGCCGACGATCGCGTCGCCCAGATTACTTCGCCCGATCCCGATCCGACGCAAACCGGCTCTGGTTTTGATCGGCAGGTGGTCACGACCAGTTACGCCGCGCAAAGCAATGGTGACGAACTCGCGATAACGACGCTCCCCGGCGGCCTTGTGCAAAAATCACTCACCAATCCACGCGGCCAACTCGTTAAGCAATGGGGATACGGCGCCAATCCGCAGGAGTTTACCTACACCCCCGCAGGGCGGGTGCAGACGCTTACCACGTGGCAAGCGTTCGATCACAGTGCTGGATCCGGATTGACCGGTTCGGCCACGACGTTCTGGCGCTACCATGCCACCGGACTCTTGGATCAGGTCTTCTACAACTATCAAGGCGCGGACCCACAGAATCCCGGTGCGGTGCTCGGCGTGTCCGGCCAGCGCTATGAATACACCGCTGGCGGCCTGCTGCGCAAACGCCTCGCCGCCCGTAAAAACGCGGCAAACCTCCAGGTCGAAACCCTTTATCATTATGCCGATGGATCGGGTGGGGAAACCCACTCGCGCCGACTCGTCGGGCTTAGTTACCTCCACCACGACACGGCCTCCGCCAACGTCAGCTACACCTACTATCGCAACGGCGAAGTCAAACGCGTGACCGACAGTTCCGGCACCCGTCTGCATGAATTCACCGAAGGCCGGTTGAGCAAAGTCGCCTACGAATCCGGCCCACTGGCCAACCTGGCCGTTGATCGCAGCCACGAGGCAGCGACTGGTGGACGCCTTGCGCAGCTCGGTGCCGGCTTCACCAGCGAAACGCCGTTCCACACCGTCAACTTCGGCTACGCCGACGACTACGGGCGGCTCAAGACGCTTACCACCGCTGGCAGCACGATGTCCTACGCCTACCAGAGCGATACCAACGATGCCGTGAGTCTCACTTACGGCGCGGTTTCCGATCCCTTGTTCGTGCAGGAATGGCAGCGCGACCAACTCCGCCGCGTGCATACGGTGCGTGCTACTCGCGGCACCGGCGGGAACCAGCAACTTTATCACCAGACACTGCGCCGTTACGACGACCTCAACCGCGCCACCCGCGACACCCAACTTGGCGACAACTATTGGGGCTACACATACGACGCGCTCGGGCAGGTCTCTGCGGCGCAAAAGAAACGAGCCAGCGAAGCCGCCATGCCCGGCTATCTATTCGGCTACGGGCACGACGCCATTGGCAACCGCACAGGGACGGAGGTCAACGGACGCACCGCCGCTTACACCGCCAATCTGCTCAACCAATACGAGCAGCGCGCAGTGCCCGGGGCGATCGACGTGCGCGGAGCCGCACCCACCAACGTCCAGATTCTCGTCAACGACACCGTGCTCACCCGCGCACAAGGAACTGGCGCTGCGGTGGATTTTCACCATGTTGTCGCTGTGGAAAATAGCACAAACGCCATCGCCCAGCACCTGCGGGTGCAAGCCGTTGATCTGGCCGCCACACCGCCGGAAGTTGCGACCACGCGCCGCGACGTGTTCGTTGCGCAAACACCGGAAACCTTCGTCCACGACGCCGACGGCAATCTCACCGAGGACGGCCGCTGGCGCTACACGTGGGACGCGGAAAACCGGCTCGTCGCACTTGAAACGAAACCCTCCGCAGCGGTGAGCGTGGGCCTGCCGCGCCAGCGGTTGGAGTTCGCCTACGACGACTCGGCCCGCCGCATCATGAAGCGCGTGCTGACGTGGAACGAAGCCATCACGAGCTACGAGTGGACCCGCGAAACGCGTTTCCTGTGGGACGGCTGGACGCTGCTCGCCGAACTGGACGCCACCGCCCAAGGCGCGCTCACCCCGAAAGCCGCCTACACGTGGGGTCGGGAATTTGCGGAAGGCGCCGGCGATGGGGCGCGGCAGTTGGTTCACGTGCAACGCCTCACCGGAGCGGCGCCCGGCACCTACGCTCCGATTTACGGTCACAACTACAACCTCGCCGGCTATGTCGCGCTGGCGACGGGAGAGCACGCCGCCGCTTACGACTATGGTGCCTTTGGCGAATCGGTGTCGGTGAGCGGAACACTGCCGCGGGAGTTTAGCTTTCGGTTTTCGACAAAGTTCAGCGACGACGAGACCGGCCTGAGCTACTACGGATTTCGCTACTTGAACACAGGTGCCGGGCGATGGCTCTCGCGCGATCCACTCGGTTTCGATGATGGTCCAAACATTTTTGCATTCGTGGCGAATGCTCCTCTCTCTTTTTTCGATATCGATGGGAGATCAAAGGCAGGTTGGACCTTGGATCAAATTCTCAGCCCTCAAGGTCGTGCAGCACTTGCAAGAGTGGAGCGGCAGTTACAGGATGCGAAAACAGCTGCGCGTGCTGGCGATCATAACAGCCAAGAGATGCTGAAGCAGGCCGAAGCGAAATATCACCAAGGGCTAGTCGAAGTTGCCGGCGAACTTTCAAAAGCGGGCGCAAATGGGGTTAATTCGAAGCAAATCGCGGATATTTTAGATGCTGCGTTAAGTGGGCGGAAAAACGTCCTTGATCCCGAAAAAATCTTGAAATTGGGCTTCGGTATCTCATGCGTGCACGCGGCAATGAAAGTTTATGAATGCTACCTCGCGGCGGGCACCGAATG
>JAUXXD010000034.1 GCA_030681265.1 Candidatus Didemnitutus sp.
GGCAGGAAGCCGCGATGGTGTTTACGGCCCGGCTCCACGGCGGCAACACGGTCGATTACCTCTTGAGCGGCACCGATAGCTCCACTCCCTCGGTGGCGACGGCAAGCTTCGACCAGTTCGCTGTGCGCATCGCCGGCGGCAGCAACTCGATCGACACGCTCAAGCTCACCGGCCTGCAATTTGCCGTCGAGACTACGCCAGTCGCGCTCACGGGTCTCGACGCGTGGCGGCAGCAACACTTCACCGAGAGCGAGCGGAACAATCTTGCCATCAGTGGGGTGGCCGCGTCGCCGCTTGGCGATGGTGTGCCGAATTTGTTGAAGTATGCCCTTGGTCTCGCCCCGCTCAATGCGTTGCCCGGCAATTGGCATCAGACCGAATTTATCGCAGGCGGCTGGGTCTTCGTTTATCAACGTCCCGCTGATCGCACGGATGTCACTTATCAAGTCGAGGTGAGCACCGACCTTGCCTCGTGGACGACTAATGGTGTCGCGCACGAACTCGAGTCGAGCAACGGCGGCAGCCAAACGTGGCGCGCCATCTACGTCCCGGCGCCCGGCGTCGGTCAGGCGTTCTTCCGTCTCCGCGTCACGCGTTAACCGCCAATTTTGTTAACCCCCATCCCTACTATGAATACCACCCACCCAACTCACGCCGGCGGCATCTGGTTCGCTCGGCTTCTCCCATCGTTCGCCGTAGCCCTTGTCGCCAGCTTCGCATTGAGCGCGTCCATTGCTTCGGCGCAAACTTTGCTCACCAACCCCGCTGACGTCACGTGGTTCAAGAGTCGCACCGGCGATAGCATTACGCCGGGTGCCACCAATGTGCTCTTTGTTGAAGGACAAACCAGCGGGTCGTCCTTTATCATGAACTTTCCGACAGCCAACGTCGCCGTGGGCGAAACGTTGACGGTTTCGCTGTCGTTCACCACGGGCGGCACGGTCAACAACACCACCAGCAATTCGTTCCGCTTCGGTGTGTTCAACAATGGCGGCACGCCGATCACGGCGAACTTCAACAGCAACAGTCCGGGCGCGTCGGAGTTCACCAACGATTTCGGCTACATGTTCCAGCACAACTTCAACGGTGCTTCCAGCTTGGGCATGTATGCGCGTGATGCGGGCACCGGCACGATGCCGAACACGCTCCTCTCAACGACGGCGAGCCCCGGCTGGTTGAACATTGCTTCGGATACCACCGGCACACCGGCGCCGGTGGCGGCTTCGACCTTCTACACGTTGACACTGTCGTTGGCACGCATCGACGGCGGCTACACCTTCTCGTCGCTCCTGAACGGCGGCGCCACGTCGGAATACGCCCGCACCGTGACGGATACGACCTCCGGCTCCATCGGTCTCGCGTCGTTCAACTCGTTCGCGTTTTACATCAACGGTGGTTCGAACGCCATGAGCGCGATCGATCTTTCGGCGATGAACATCAGCGTGGCGGCGACAGTGATTCCGGAGCCGTCCACCTATGCCGCGCTTGTCGGCCTCTGCGCCCTCGGCCTCGTCGCCTACCGCCGCCGCTTTGCGGCGCGCGCCTGAACATTTCCCCCTCAATCCACCTCCATCCACTCCTCCCATGAATACACCTCAATACCTAGCCATTGGGCGTCGCACCACAGTGGCATTACAGATACGCACTTGCGGGCTCGTCCTTGTTGCGCTCGTGGCGACGCACGCGTTTGGCCAAGTGCTGGTCAACGATACCTTCAGTGACACCGATCGCATCGGTGGCACCAATGGCTCTTCGACGACCACTTCGTCTCCGTTAATCAGCACGCCGACTTCGACCAACACGCAATGGGTCGTTAACGGCACGAGTCAAATGACCGCGTCTGCCTCCGGCATGTTGTGGACCATGAACTCGACTAGCAACCGGATGGCGATTGGCTACTTTCCGGCCGTTTCCATTGGAGCAAACGAAGTCACCTTCGCCTTGACCTTCACGACGGGAGCCAGTGGTGCCACGGCAAACAATCTGCGTGTCGCTCTCTTGGACTCGTCCCCGAGCGGCCAGCGCACGACGGACGGTTTCGGTTCAACCGACGCGACTAGCGTAAATGACACGGGTTACGCTGTGTTCTCAAGTGGTTCGAATGTTGGCGGCGGCAACACCACCAACCTTGCTCTCAATAGCTACGAGCGCGTGACGACTAGCAGTAATGACCTTCTGGGCACCGCAAGCGTGTGGGGTTCCTCGTTGGCTTCGAGTAGCGGAGCGACTGGCTATTTGGCGCCCAACACGAGTTACACGCTGTCGTTCAAATTGACCAACAATGCCGGCACGTTGACTTTTGGCACCTCGATTACCGGCGGTAATTTCAGCGGCATGAACTATTCTTTCGCTGACTCGACCAGCCCTACCACCAGTTTCGATGCCATCGCGATCCGCCTAGGCGGCGGCTCGAACCAGTTCAGCAATTTGAACCTGACGAGCTTCACGGTTACCGCCATCCCCGAGCCCTCGACCTACGCCGCGCTTGTCGGCCTCTGCGCCCTCGGCCTCGTCGCCTACCGCCGTCGTCAGACGCGTAAGGCGGCTTAAGCGGCTTGTTTTCTCCACGAAAAACCCGCGGCTCACGCCGCGGGCTTTTTTGTGAATCGAAATTCGTGCGCACCCGCGACAGGCGGGCAACACAGCGGCAGATTTAGGCGCGGCCCATGTAGGAACCGTCGATCGTGCTCACGCGGATGATTTCGCCTTCCTTGATGAAGAGCGGCACATTCACCACGAGACCGGTCTCGCAGGTGGCCGGCTTTTGCACGTTCGAGGCGGTGTCGCCCTTGATGCCGTCGGCGCTTTCCGTGACTTTGAGTTCGACCGCCGTTGGCAGGTCGATCGTCACGGGAACTTCGTTGATGAAGAGCACTTCGGCTTTGCCGTTGGCCACGAGGTAATTCTTGGATTCGCCAATCATCGTCGCGGTGAGTTCGAACGACTCGAACGTCTCCGGGTCCATGAACGTGAACGAATCGCGCTCAGCGTAGCTGAATTCCAACGTGCGGCGATCCGTCGGCAACACTTCGACGGTGTCGGAGGAGTTGAAACGCTGTTCCAGCGTCTTGCCGAAGCGCAGATTGCGCATCTTGATCTGCACGAACGCCCGCAAATTGCCCGGCGTGCGGTGCTGGGTTTCCATCACCAAGTGCGGCTCGTTGTTGAACTTAATGACTTGGCCTTTGCGGATATCGTTGGCTGCGGGCATGACTTATTCGGATAGTGTTGAAGTTGGGAAGGGGTAAGGAATACGGGGCCGGATTTCCCTCTGTCAACTGCCGTCTCGCACCGGAGCCGGAGGGGGAGGCGAACTCGCCGACACTCGCGCGTGACGTGCCATCTCCAAGCTTGTCATTTCCAAGCACTCTCCGGCATCTTCGCCTCACATACATGAAGCAACGCACCCTCTTGCGTGAAGTCTCCATCAAGGGCAACGCCCTGCACACCGGAGATGCCGTGCACCTGACCTTTAAACCGGCGCCGAAGAACCACGGCATCGTCTTCAAACGGATGGACCTTCACGGCCATCCCGAAATCAAGCCGCGCGTCGATCTGGTGACCGACCTCGTGCGCGCCACGACGATCCAGCAGGGCCACGCCAAAATCCACACGGTCGAACACGTGCTCAGCGCCCTCAGCGGCTGCGGCATCGACAACCTCCTCATCGAAATCGACGCCGGCGAACCGCCAATCATGGACGGCTCCGCGCGCGAATTCGTCAAAATGATCCAGCAAGGCGAACCCGTTGAACAGGACGCCGAGCGAGAGTATTTTACGCTGACCGAGCCGATTTCCGTTTCGAAGGGCAACTCGTCCGTCATCGCGCTGCCGTTTGACGGCCTGAAAATCTCCTGCACCAGCGCGGACGACCGCGGCATCCACACGCAGCATCTTTCGCTCACGATCGATCCCGATGTTTACGTGACGCAAGTCGCCGCCTCGCGCACCTTCACGGTTTACGAAGATATCGAAGGCCTTCTCAAGCTCGGCAAAATCAAGGGCGGTTCGCTCGATTGCGCCGTTGTCATCAAGGGCGATAAGATCATCTCGAAGGAACCGTTGCGCTTCGCCGACGAATTCGTGCGGCACAAGATTCTCGATCTCATCGGCGACATCACGCTGCTCGGCATGCCGCTCAAGGCGCACATCGTCGCGACCCGCCCCAGCCACGCCATCAACGCCGAGTTGACGAAGTTGCTCCTCGAAAAAGTCGAAGCGTGGCGCCAAGGCGGCAAGAAGCCCGCCAAGGTCACGCCGCTCAAAGCCGAGATCACGACCGAATCCGCCCTCGATATCCGCCGCATCCTCGACACGTTGCCGCACCGCTATCCGTTCGTCATGATCGACCGCGTCGTCGAGATGGCCGACGACACCCTCACGGCGATCAAGAATGTCACGATCAACGAACCGTATTTCCAAGGTCACTATCCGGGGAATCCGGTGATGCCGGGCGTGTTGCAAATCGAAGCCATGGCGCAAGCCGCGGGCATCCTGTTGCTCCGCCGCACGAAGTTGGACACAAAAACCGCGCTCTTCATGAGCTGCGACAAAGTGAAGTGGCGCAAACCGGTTCGCCCCGGCGATCAACTCAGCATCAAGGTAAAACTCACCAAAATTCGCGGCGCAGTCGCCTGCGCCGAGGCGGAATGCAGCGTCGGCGGACAAGTTGTCTCCTCCGGTGATCTGATGTTCGCCTTGGTTGATAGCAGCCAGATCGATTGACCATGGCGGCCGTGATTCATCCCACTGCTATCATTGAGGACGGCGCCCAACTCGGCGCCAACGTCTCGGTCGGTGCTTACGCTTACGTTGGTGCGCAAGTCGTGCTCGGCGACGGTTGCCATCTGCACCATCACGCCAACGTCGAAGGTCGCACCACGCTCGGCGCGGAGTGCGAAGTTTTTCCGTTCGCCTGCATCGGCACCAAGACGCACGACTTGAAATTCGTCGGCGGCGTGCCCGGCCTGATTGTCGGTGCGCGCAATATCTTTCGCGAATACGTCAGCGTCCACGCCGCGACGAAAGCGGATGAGTTCACCCGCCTCGGCGACGACAACGTCCTGCTCGCTTACTCGCACGTCGCGCACGATTGCGTGATCGCCAATCACCTCGTGATGAGCGCGCAGTCGGCGTTGGCTGGACACGTGATTGTCGAGGATCACGTCAACATCGGTTGGGGCGTCGGCGTGCATCAATTTTGCCGCATCGGCGCCAATGCGATGCTCGGCGGCATGTCGAAAATCGTGCAGGATGTTCCGCCGGGGATTATCGCCGACGGCAATCCCGCCATTGCGCGCGCGATCAACAAAGTCGGACTTGAGCGCCAAGGGCACACGCCGGAGATGATTGAGGCAGTGAAGCACGCATTCCGCATCTACTTTCGCGGCGGCTTCAATCGCATGCAGGCGATCGAGCAAATGCAGGCGCACGAACTCGCGGCCACGCCCGCATTTCAGTCGTTTTTGCGCTTTGTGATGCAGGCTGAACGCGGCGTGATCGCCGGTCGCTGACGCGTCGCCCAGGGTAGCCGCGAGCACCAGCAAGCGGAGATCCCGTTCCCCAAGTAGCTGCGAGCGCCAGCGAGCGGAAGACGCCGTTCCCCGCTTAGCCGCGAGCGGGAGACAGCCAAGTCCGACGTTTGCGGCTCCATCTGCACGCACGGCGATCGGCGAAACCGAGCGTTCGAGGGGTTGCCAGGCCACTCGCGGGCGCTCGCGGCTACTCGATGCGGCTCGCGGCTAACCGATCTCGCGCGACACCACTCGCGGGCGCTCGCGGCTACTCGATGCCGTTCGTGGCTACTCAATCCAAACCACCGCTCAGACGGTTTCGTGTTCAGTTCCGGCGGTCGCTGGGGGCCGAGTTACCGCGGCAACTCGCCCAAGCGACGCAGCAAATCGTAGGTGTAGAGTCCTGAGCTATGCCCATCGCTGAAGTGGAAACAGATGGCGTAGTTACCGACCTTTTCCCAATGCTTCACTTCAACCCCGATGTGACTCTTCGGCGCTTCGCCGCCGTATTTGTGGCCGAAGATATCCTGTTCGCCGCGCACTTCGGCGCTGGGCGAGGCCGCGCGCAATGTCGCAAACGTGATGTAACTTTCCTGACCGTCGCTCCAGCGGAGAGCGACTTCGGAGCCGATGAGTTGCACGTCAAGTGGGTGGAGGGTGTCCATGGCAGTGCCGCACGCTTTCCCGAAATCACCGGAAAGGAAAGCTCGGAAACAACCGCCGCCTACGGAGCGATGGCCGTGACAGTCGCGGCGTGGCCGGGGATGAGGTAGCGGCGGGCAAAGGCGTTGAGTTCTTCGCGCGTGATGGACTGATAGTCGGCTGTGCGCCCGAGAGGCAGTTGCATCGACCACGGCTGACTCGCAACGTAGGGCAACACGTAGTAGAGCCAGTAGGCATTGTTGCGCAGTTCCTGATCCAACGTGGCGATACGCGGTTGGTAGACTTGGTCGAACTCGTCCTGCGTGATGCCGCGCTTGGCTAAGTCATCCGCGGTCGCGTGAATGATCGAGGCGACTTTGCGCGCCATCGCGGGCTCCACCACCATTGCAGTGTGCAAGTAGCCATCGGTGGGCCATTCGGTGCTTTGCCAAAGGTCGGTGGCGGGAGAGTAGGTGGCGCCGAGTTCCTCGCGCACTTTTTTGAGCACGCGATTGTGGATGATGTTGCTCAGCATCCGCACGCGCCGCGGATCCTCGATGGGGCGGGTAACCCGAAATGGCCACGCGACGGCGACGCTGGCTTTGCTAATGCGGTTTTGCAGGCTAATGACCTCCTCGACTTTCCGTTTCACCGCCGTCGGACGCAACCGCGCCGCGATGTCCTTGCGTTCCGGTCGCGCCGGCAACGTCCCAAACGTGCGCGCGACGCCGTCGATTGATTTTTCAACGTCAACGTCACCCGCGATGGAAATATCGAGCGGCCCCTTGGCGAGAATCGGTTCCATCCACTCACGAATTTCGGCGGCGCTGTGCCGAAACACATCATCGGCGTTCGGCAAACCGTAACGTCGATCGTTGTTGTAAACGACGCGCGGGAGGAAGGCGGCGGTGAATTGCTCGGGGTTGTTGACCACTGCGTCGTAATGACTGCGCAATTGCACCATGGCGGAAAACATCGGCGGCTCGCGGAAGGCGGGGTCACTGATGATGGCGGCATTCAACTGGAGCAGCCGCGCGAAACTGGCCTGGCCCGTCCAACCCCAAAACGAGTAAGTATCTTCCTCCGTCTGAAAATTGAGACCAAGCGATTCCCCGGCGAGCAAGCGGTTCAGCGCGTTCTCGTCGTGTTTGCCGATGCCGCCCGCCATGAGCGTCGTCGCGGCGGCGACACTGATGCCGACTTGGGTCGGCGGCTCGTCAGCGCGGCCGTAACCGACGCGCACCCGCGTGTAGATGCGGTTGAGTTCGTAATCCGTGCGCTTCACCGAGAGCCGCACGCCGTTGGCAAATTCAACCGTGTGCAAATCGACAGCCGCGTGATACGCGCGGTGTTTGATTTCACCCGGCTCAGCCGCGAACTCGTAGGCAAAGGTTTCCGTTGCGACGGATTCTTCCTCAGCGAGAGGCATTCGGCCGCTGCTCTGATAAATCGCGGTAATTTCACTCTCGTCCACTCCCGCATCGTCGGTGCCGAAGATAATAAGCTGCCGCGCTTGCCCGGGCCATGCCGCGCGCAGCGCATCGTGACACGCCTGCGGAGTCAACGTGGCTACGGCTTCACGCACGACGTCCCAGGTTTCCCTCGGCGACGTCGACACGAATCCATTTTCGATGGCCTGGTGGTAGCTTTGTGCGAGTGCGACTGACGAAATTTTCTGCATCGAGCGGATGGCCTCGGTGAAACTGTTTTCGAAGCGCACCTTTTGTTCGGCAACTTCGGTTTCGGTAAAACCGTGCGTCAGCGCGCGGCGCAGTTCCTGTTCGAGCGTCACGACACCGCGGCGCCACATGCCGTGCCGTGTATCCATGCGCAAAAGGCCGATGTCGGCGAATTGCAGAAAATCAAACCACGCCGCCTGCGACTGACCATATTCCATTGGATTGGAGCGGGAGACGCGTTGCAGCCGTTCGTTGAGCATCGCGTAGCCTGCAGCCAGCGCGATCGTGCTCCGCCGCGATATCGCGTCATCAATCGGCGAGCGGTTGGGTAACACAGAGTGCAGCGCAACAGTCATGCCTCCGGCATGCGGCGTGGAGAGAAACCGGGCGATGGGCTGATCGGGTAACTGCAACGCGCCCGGCGGTGGCTCAGGTGGCATCGGCTCGTTGGGCTCAACCATAGTGCCAAAATGCTCGGCAATCAGTGCCGTCAATTGCTCGACCGGCAAATCGCCGACGGCGATGACGGTCATGCGACTCGGGCGATACCAACGACGGTAGAAGGCACGAAGCGAATCCACCGTTGCCACACGCAGGGAGGCGGGCGTGCCGATCACGGGTCGCGTCGCGATGCGTGTGCCCCCGTAGAGGAATTGCTCCATTTCCCGGCTAAGGTCCTTCGCGGTCGTGGTGTGGGCGAGGCGCTCACTTTCGACGATACCGAGTTCTTTTTTCAAACGTTTCGGGTCGAACGTGACGTGTTCCGCCCACTCGCGCAGCACCCCGAAGGCCTGCGCCAGCGACTTCGCGTCATTGCGCGGCACATCGAGTTGGTAGAAGGTGGAATTGTAGCCCGTGAACGCACTGACGTGCGCGCCGAGCGAATAGCCCGAACGTTGCATGGTTTCCACCAGCGACGCACCGGGAAATTTTTTCGTGCCGTTGAACGCCATGTGTTCCACGAAGTGCGCGAAGCCCGACTCGTCATCGCCTTCGTGCAACGAGCCCGCATGCACCCGCAGAATCAGAAACACGCGCGAGGCGGGCTCGCTGTTCGAGCGCACGAGGTAGCGCAGTCCATTGGGCAAACGCCCGAAGGTGAGCGCAGGATCGAGTTGCAAATCACTTTGCTCGTGAGGAAACAGCTCGCGGCCACTGACGTGGGTCAGCGCGCCAAGCCAAGCGACGAAAAGGAAAATAAAAACGGAACGACGCGGCGCAATATTCATGAGGTTTTGCAGACATGACCGCGTCTGCACCGGAGCCCGCAGTGAGAAATCGCGAATTGTCCACCGGTGGCAATGCCAGAGTCACCAAACGCGCACGAAGACTAAGCGCGAGCTGTCGGCTCACCCCCGGGAGAATGGAAATTTATCAGCGAGCAACGCGCTTCTTTACCGAGAGTGTGAGTTGGAACTCGGCGACGGGTTCGTCGCCGAATTTCGACGGAGTCGTCGCAGTGACGTGCATCGGGATGTTCACGCGTTCACCGGTGCGCATCGTTTCTGCAAAGGCATCGCGCACGGCGGCAATATCGCGGCAGGTGAAATGGGTGTTTGCTTCGGCGCGTTTCAGGAAGTCGGCGTGAAAATCCTTGAAAACGAAATTCACGGCGTTGCCATGGCGGCGATTTTCGAGCAGGGCCACGATGCCGCCGGCTGCGTCGGCGCCGATGGAGAGCGCGCCAAAATAGAGCGAACCGAGGTGGTTCTTGTTGCGCCATTTCATGGGCACACAAATCACGCAGCACGTCTCATCGAGTTCGACCACGCGAACACCGGCGGTGCCGATGAGGGGCACGGCGCGGGTGCCAAAGTAACGGAGCGCGAGATTGCATTTGAAGCGTTGCCAGCGAGTGAGAGCCATGGGGTCGGAGGGGAAAATGCGCCGCTGAGGCGTTGAGTGGAGAGTGGATGGACGGTTGCGCGGGAGCGAGGTTTTCTCGGACGATAACACAAGCCGTGCGCCTAAAATCCAGTCGCCGTTGCCGCAGGAGTAATCATGTTTGGTGCCATGAATCGCCGTATGTTGCTGATCGTTTTCTCGCTGTTGCTAACGGGTGTCGGGCAAGCGACCGAGCATCGCGTGGCGACGGCGGCAGAGTTGACGAAAGTGATCAGCAGACTCGCGCCCGGCGACACTGTGTTCATGGCGGATGGCGAGTGGCGCGACCAGACATTGCGGTTTCGCGGACGAGGCACGGCGGAAAAGCCGATCACGTTGCGCGCGGCGACGCCGGGTAGTGCGGTGCTCGTGGGGCAATCGACGCTGGATATCGACGGCGAGTGGCTTGTGGTGAGCGGGCTGTTGGTGCGCGACGGCACCGGGCCGAAGGAGGGCATCGCGCTGCGCGGGCAGAACAATCGCCTGACGGAGTCCGCGATGATCGGCGGCACCTACAAACATTTCGTGCGCGTCTTCGGTGTGCGCAATCGCGTCGATCACAACTATCTCGCGGGCAAGACGAGCGGCGAACCGACCTTGCAAATCGAGTCGGAGGCGAGCGGACCAAATCACCACCGCATCGACCGCAATCATTTCGGACCGCGCGAACCGCTGGGCCGGAACGGCGGCGAAACAATTCGCGTCGGCTACAGCGGTCAGTCGATGAATGTCTCGCGCACGTTGGTGGAGCAAAACTTGTTCGATAACTGCGACGGCGAAATCGAAATCATCTCCAGCAAGTCCTGCGAAAATATTTATCGCCACAACACGTTTTTCGCGAGCGGCGGGATGCTGACGTTGCGGCACGGCAACCGGTGTTTGATCGACGGCAACTTCTTCCTCGGCCAACGCAAGAAGAGCTCCGGCGGTGTGCGCGTGATCGGCGAAGATCACGTCATTATCAACAATTACATCGAAGGCGTGGAGCGCGGCGGCATCTGGCTGACGAGCGGTATACCAGACTCGCCTTTAAACGCTTATTTTCAGGTGAAGCGCGCCCTGATCGCGTTTAACACGGTCGTCGATTCGAACGGTCCGGCGCTGGAATTGGACAACGGCCACGGCAACCGGGACCGCACGCTGCGTCCGGAAAACGTCACGGTGGCGCACAACATTTTTGTGCCAGGGAAGCGGGGGGAGGTGATCAAGGGCACCGAAGGCGAAGGCTTCCGTTGGGAAGGGAATTTTGCAGTCGGCGTCGACCGCGAGGGATTTCTTGCCGCCGATCCGCTGCTGGAACGCGGTGCGGACGGCCTGCTGCGTCCGGCCGCCAACAGTCCCGTGCGCGGCGCGGCGGCGGGCACGACGATTCCGTTGCGCACCGACATCGACGGCCAACCGCGCGTGGGGGTCTTTGACGCCGGCTGCGACCAACTTTCCAGCGCCCCGATCATCAACCGCCCGCTAACCGCCGCCGACGTCGGCCCGCAGTGGTTGCAGCAGCGGTAGGAGCGTGGATTGCCGCAGCGAGCGCGGTTTGCTCGCTCGATGCTTGCGGGTTGGGTGACGTTCAGGGCGCAGGGCAGCCGTGCGGAGAATCCTGTCAGGAGACTTTCGCGGGCGGGCATTATTTAGGCGGGCTAATTAGTGGGGATTTTCCATTTTGGGTCTGGCCGCGACTACCTCACGTTGTGCGAAGGTTCGGGGATGCCACTTCGGACCATTGCCGTGGATTTCAACTCCTTCTTCGCCTCCTGCGAGCAGCAGGAGCAGCCGGAGTTGCGCGGTAGACCGGTCGCGGTGGTGCCGGTGTTGGCGGCCACCACGTGCTGCATCTCCGTCAACTACGCGGCGAAGGCGCGGGGAGTGAAGGCCGAGATGGGCGTGGCGGAGGCGCAATTGCACTGTCCGGAACTCGCGCTCGTCGAGGCGCGGCCCGAGGTTTACATCCGTTACCACCGGCGATTGCTGGAGGTCATCGAGTCGTGCATCCACGTCACCCACGTCAAATCCATTGACGAGATGGAGTGCGACCTCACGGCCACTTTTGCGGCGCCCGAGAAGGCGCTCGCCGTGGCGCGACAGATCAAGGCCGAGGTGCGGCGCCGAGTGGGAATCTGCCTGACGAGTTCCATCGGAATCGCGCCCAACTGGCTTCTGGCAAAACTGGCCAGCGACATGCAGAAGCCGGACGGACTCGTCATGCTCGATGAGGAGGACATCCCGGGCCGGTTGCTCCGGTTGAAGGTGCGCGATTTTCTCGGCATCGGCTCGGCGATGGAGGCGCGTTTGCTGGAATACGGCATCGACACTCCTGCCAAACTCTACGCCGCCACGAAAGCGGAGTTGCGCGGTATCTGGGGCGGCGTGAACGGCGAGCGGATGTATCGCCGGTTGCGCGGCGAAGTGATTCCGGAGGACATGGAGGAACACAAAACCGTGGGCCACTCGCACGTTTTGCCTCCGGCCTTGCGCACCGAGGCGAAGGCTCTCGCGGTGCTCCACCGGCTTTTGCAAAAAGCGGCGCTGCGACTGCGCAACATCGGCTACCACGCGGCGGGGTTGATGGTCTTTGTCGGTTTCCAGGAAGGCGAAAAATGGAGCGAGGAGATTCGCTTCAACGAGACGCAGGACACCCTCAAACTCACGCTCGCGCTGAAACAGTTGTGGGAGCAACGGCCGGGCGGCGGCGAGCGACGGAAACCGCAGCAGGTGGGCCTGCGGCTTTTCCGACTCGTGCCGGATTCGGGGCACACGCCCGACCTCTTCGAACACGAGCAGCAACACGCGCGAAAAAAACTACATGACGCCGTGGACCTGTTGAACCAGACCTACGGCAACGGCTCGATTTACTACGGTGGAGCGTTTGGCGTCACCGATAACGCCCCGATGCGAATCTCCTTCACCCGCATCCCCACGCCCGAGTTGGAGGAGATCGATCCACACCGCATGCGACGGGTCCGGCCAAAGCCGCCAGTGGTTGTCCGCGACGACGAGGCCGGCGCCTAGAGGAAATTGACGGAAAACAAGAACGGGGAGGGGAGCCATTTGGCCAACTCCGACTTGGCACCCATCACCGCGGATCAAGTGTTGCGCCACTCTTCGGATCACGCCCCGCGTTCCACGCGCCAGAGAGCAAGATGCCAACTCGGATCACTCGACAAACCGCTCGCCAACCAGTGGCGCGAAACTATATCACTCTGCCATGCGCGAACAGCAGAGCCAGTGCAGGGAATTCCCCGTCATCAAACAGCAGGCACTTCACCAACACCGAGCATCGCCGGTGGCCCGCTACGCCCCGGTCAAGAGTCAAGACCTGACGTCTTTTATAGCGCC
>JAUXXD010000037.1 GCA_030681265.1 Candidatus Didemnitutus sp.
CCCGGCATGCGGCCGGCCACCGGGTGAATCGCGAAGCGCACTTCGGCGCCGTTGCGCTCGATCATTTCGGCGAGTTCGCGCACGACGTGTTGCGCCTGCGAAACCGCCATGCCGTAACCGGGAATGATCACCACTTGCCGCGCCGCTTCGAGAACGGAGAAGGAATCTTCTGCGGAGATCGGTTTCAACTCGCCCTGAAGGACAGTGCTGTCGCCCGCGGCGACGGCAGCCGGTGCGGCGCCGAAGCCGGAAAAAAGCACGTTGGCGAGCGAGCGATTCATCGCTTTGCACATAATCATCGTGAGAATGACGCCGCTGGTGCCGACCAAGCAGCCCGCGACCACAAGCACGTTGTTGCTAATCACGAAGCCCGCCGCACACGCCGCGAGACCGGACAGGCTGTTGAGCATCGAAATCACCACCGGCATGTCGCCGCCGCCGATCGGCATGACGAGCGTCCACCCGAGCACGAGCGACAGCGCAACAAACACGCCTAGGGCCACCAGCGGCAGGAAAGGATCGCCCGCGACCACAAAAACGACGCCCGCCAACACCGTCAGCACAAGCCACAGACCGTTGACGATGTGTTGTCCGCGGAAAAGCACGGGACGCCCGCTGAGCCATTCGGCCAATTTGCAGAAGGCATAGATCGAGCCGGAGAAAGTGATGCCGCCGATCAACACCGCGAAGAAGATCACGCTCGAAGTGAACTCGGGATGCTCCGGCACGATGGTGCCGCCGCGAATGCGGAAATATTCCGCCGTGCCAACGATGAGCGAGGCGAGACCGCCGAAGCCGTTCAGCAGCGCCACCATTTCGGGCATCGTGGTCATCTTGACGAAGCGTGCACATGCGAAACCGATGGCTGATCCGGCGACGAGCCCGGTGATAATCCACGTGTAGTCGATCACGTGTTTGCCGAGCAGGGTGACCACGATCGCGATCAGCATGCCGACGCCGGAAAGGAGATTGCCCTTTCGCGCCGTCGCCTGCCGCCCGAGCATCTTCAGCCCAAGAATAAACAGGATCGAGGCGACGATGTAGGCGAAATTGATGAGGATGTCGCGGCTCATGACTTGCCCTCGTGCGGCGGCGCAGGCGCGGTGTCCTTTTTCTTGAACATCCCGAGCATGCGGTCGGTCACGAGGTAACCACCGACGACGTTGATCATCGCGAGTGTCACCGCCGCGGTGCCGAGGACCGTCGTGACCCACGAACCGTCGTCCGCGCCCGCCGCAATGAGCGCACCGACAATCGTGATGCCGGAAATCGCGTTCGAACCCGACATCAGCGGCGTGTGCAACTGCGACGGGACTTTCGCGATCAGTTCAAAACCGAGGAAGCCCGCGAGCGTGAAGATGAAGAAGAGCAGAATGAGTTCCATAAGGCGTGGGGGGTCAGGATTTCGGCGCGAATTGCGGATGCACGACGGCGCCGTCGTGCGTGAGAAGGCAGCCCTTGAGGATTTCGTCGTCGCGGTCGCAGCGCAGCGTTTTCTCTTTTTCGTTCCAGAAATGCGTGAGCCACGCGGCGAAGTTGGCCGCGAGCACCTGCGTGGCGTGGTGCGCCACCGTGCCTTCGAGATTGGGGTTGCCGAGGAGCAAAACGCCATTCGCGGTCACCACCTCCTCGCCGGAGCGGGAGCCTTCGACGTTGCCGCCGCTTTCGACCGCGAGATCGACGACGACGCTGCCGGACTTCATGCCGTCGAGCATCGCTTGCGTGACGAGACGCGGCGCTTTGCGGCCGAAAACTTTCGCCGTCGCGATCACGATGTCGGACTGGGCGCAGAGCTTGGCCATGCCCGCCTGTTGTTTGGCGATTTGCTCCGGCGTGAGCGCCTGCGCGTAACCGCCCGCCGTCTGCCCGGTCTGGCCGAGGTCGATTTTTACGAACTTTGCGCCGAGCGACTTCACCTGTTCTTCGACGATCGGACGCGTATCAAACGCCTCGACGCGCGCGCCGAGCCGTTTCGCCGTCGCGATGGCCTGCAAGCCCGCCACGCCTGCGCCAATCACAAAAACGCGCGCCGGCAAAATCGTGCCCGCCGGCGTCATCATCATCGGCAGCGCGAGTTGCAGCCGCGCCGCCGCTTGAATTACCGCCGCGTAACCCGCGAGGCTCGCTTGCGAGCTGAGCGCGTCCATCTTTTGTGCGAGGGTGGTGCGCGGAATCATTTCCAAACTCACCGCGCTGACGCCGGCCTGCGCGAACGCCGCCAGCAACGCAGCTTCATTGAACGGATCGAGAAAGCTCACATGAAGCGCGCCGCGCTTGAGGCGGGAGACGTCCTCCGGCGACGGCTTGGATACGCGGAACACCAGATCCGCTGTCGCGAGCGCCGCAGCATGGTCGGGCGCCAAGGTCGCGCCAGCCGCCACGTAATCGGCATCGGCGTAGTGCGACGCACGCCCCAGCCCCGGTTGCACCTGCACGGCCAATCCCAGTTTCACTAACGCTTGGGCGGTGGCCGGAGTCAGCGCCGCCCGCGGTTCTCTCGGCAGCTTCTCGGCGGGCACATAGCAAATCATGCGGCGGATGCTGCCATAAGTTACTCACATCACAACGCGTAACCCTCGTCATAAGTTGGCGCGGCCCGGGGCTCTCCGCGCCGCCCGCCCAACTCCCGGTTTGCCAACCGCGCGCGCCCCGGTTTCTGTCGCCTTCCCGCTATGCAACGCACCCTCGTCAAAGATGCCCTCCACGCCACCGCCCCCCGCGACGCCATCCTCCTCCAAGGCTGGGTCCGCACGCGCCGCGACGCCAAAGCCTTTTCGTTTATCGAGCTCAACGACGGCTCCTGCCTCAAGGGCATGCAAGTGATCGTCGACGCCACGTTGCCCGACTACGCCAACGTCGCCCTCGCCAACACCGGCGCGTCCATCGCCGTCGAGGGCAAACTCGTCGAATCGAAGGGCGGCGGACAAAAATGGGAAGTGGTCGCGGAAAAATTTACCGTGCTCGGCGAAGCCGACAACACCTACCCGCTGCAAAAGAAAGGTCACTCGCTGGAATTCCTCCGCGAGATCGCGCACCTGCGGCCGCGCTCGAATCTGTTCGGCGCCATCTTCCGCGTGCGCAGCCGCCTCGCCTACGCCGTCCACCAGTTTTTCCAAGCGCGCGATTTCTACTACGTGCACACCCCGATCGTCACCGCCAGCGACGCCGAGGGCGCGGGCGACATGTTCCGCGTCACCACATTCGACCTCGCCAACCCGCCGAAGACGGCCGACGGCAAGGGCATCGACCACGCGCAGGATTTCTTCGGCAAGAAAACCTTCCTCACCGTCTCCGGCCAACTCGAAGCGGAGATCTTCGCCTGCGCACTGAGCAATGTTTACACGTTCGGCCCGACGTTTCGCGCCGAGAATTCCAACACCTCGCGCCACGCCGCCGAGTTCTGGATGATCGAACCCGAGGTCGCCTTCTGCGACTTGAACGGCAACATGGACCTCGCCGAGGCGTTCGTGAAATACCTCATCCGCGACGTGCGGGAACATTGCGCGGCGGATTTGGAATTTTTCGGCAAGTTCGTCGACAAAGACCTCCTTGCGCGCCTCGATTTCGTGTTGGAAAAGCCCTTCGTCCGTTGCAGCTACACGGAAGCCGTCGAGATTCTTGAAAAATCCGGCAAGACGTGGGAGCACCCCGTCTCGTGGGGCGCGAACCTGCAGGCCGAGCACGAGCGCTATCTCACCGAGGAGCACTTCAAGTGCCCCGTCACCGTTTACAACTACCCGCGCGCGATCAAAGCCTTCTACATGCGCCAGACTGACGGCACCGAGCCCGGCCGCGAAACCGTGGCGGCGATGGATTTGCTCGTCCCCGGCATCGGCGAAATCATCGGCGGCAGTCAACGCGAGGAACGTCTCGAGAAACTCCGCGCCGGCATGGCGCTGCACCACCTCAACGAGAAGGATTACTGGTGGTATCTCGATTTGCGCCGCTTCGGCACCGTGCCGCACGCGGGCTTCGGCCTCGGCTTCGAACGCATGCTCATGTTCGTGACCGGCGTCGGCAACATCCGCGACGTCATCCCGTTCGCCCGCACGCCGGGCACGGCGGAGTTCTAAAACGCGGTCACCCGCCCACGCGCGCTCGGTTGCGCCCAGCCACTAGGCCAAATGGATGAATTGTGCGCCGCGGCGCACAATTCAAAGCACGATAAGCGGCATTAGCGTGACTGCACTTTCTTGCTCGGGAAGCGAAGACAGGTTGCACCACGCGCCGCGCCTCTATGTCATAGCGGGCTATGGCAGCAGCTAAACCTCGCCGCGCCGCCGCGCCCTCCACTCCGCTCCGCATTGTTACGGCGGTGCCGATCTGCGATGGACACGACAGCGCCGTCACGACGATCAACATCGAACTCGCCCGGCACGGCATCGAGGTGATCTACCTCGGCTACCACCAATCCGCCGTCGCGATCGCGCGCGCCGCGATCCAGGAGGACGCCAACGTCGTCGGTCTGAGCTCCTACAACGGCGGCCACATTGTCTTTTTCAAAGCGGTCGCCGACCAACTCAAGCGCGCGGGCAGCGGCGATATTCCGGTGTTCGGCGGCGGCGGCGGCACGA
>JAUXXD010000042.1 GCA_030681265.1 Candidatus Didemnitutus sp.
GTGGACCGGCCCAGATGTAGAGGAAGACGAGCGACCAAAAATGAATAACCGACCAGCGATACGAATAGACCGGACGTTCCGCCGCCTTCGGCAGGAAGTAATACATGATACCGAGAATCGGCGTGGTGAGGAAGAAGGCGACGGCGTTGTGGCCATACCACCATTGCACGAGCGCGTCCTGCACGCCGCCAAACACCGGGTAACTGTGCCCCCACGACGTGGGGATCGAGAGGTGATTGACGATGTAGAGCATCGCCACGGTGATGATCGTCGCGATGTAGAACCAGATGGCGACGTAAAGGGATTTTTCGTTTCGCTTCGCGAGTGTCCAAAAGAAGTTCACGGCGAATACCACCCAGATGACGGCAACGGCGATGTTGATCGGCCAGATGAGTTCGGCGTATTCCTTGCCGCGCGTCAGGCCGAGCGGGAGAGTCACGGCGGCGGAGACAATAATCGCCTGCCAACCCCAGAAGTGGAGCGACGAGAGGAAATCACTGGCGAGGCGCGCCTTGACGAGGCGTTGCAGCGAGTAATAAACGCCCGCGAACATCATGTTGCCGACGAAGGCGAAGATGACCGCGTTGGTATGCAGCGGGCGAAGGCGGCCGAAGCTCAACCATGAGGTGTTGAAGTTGGCCTGCCAGAAATTCAGCTGCAGGCCGATGAGCACGCCGGCGAGCATGCCGACGATGCCCCAGATGATGGACGCCAGCATGAACTGGCGCACGATTTTGTCATTAAATTCGATGGTAAGCTTGTGACCGTGCATGGGGAAAATCAGCGGGGGGACTGGGCGGTGGAAATTGGGGCCGGTTGGCCAGACGCCGTGCTGCATGGTTCGCCCGAGACGCGCGGTGTTTCCTCCGCCAGTGGCAAGAGTGAGGTGCGCTCCGCACTGGAGAAGTGTTGGTGACGTTGTTCGCGCACAAAGAGCACGACGAAGAGCCCAACCAAAATCAGGCTAAAGAAGACGGTGATAGGAATGACAGACATGGCGTGGAGATGTCGCCCCCCAGCATACCGGAACCGCCTGCACCCGCTGTGCATCCGTTGCGATTTGCATGCTGCATGTTGCAATCCATGCGTAGTCGGCGAGTTGCGCTAGGGAAATTCGTCAAAGAAATGCGCAGCTATCACCAAGCCATGCGAGGCTAGGTCAACGACGTAGTGGCATGATGGACGCTGTGGACGAAAGTGTGATTCAACGGCTGGAGGCACTGCGTCCTTCCCTCAAATGTGAGTGGGAGGCGCTCTTGCGCACCGAACCGACTTTGTCCCCCTTGGGCAACCCGGATACGCTCATCTATCTGATGGATGAAACGATAGTGGATCTCCTCAAGTCGGTTCGCGCGCAAGTGCTGCGCCACACCCACCGCAATCCCCGCACGCTCCGCGTCCCCTTGCCGCGTCACTGCGCCTGCGGGCTGAATCCGTTGCTTAATTACTATGCCACCGGCGAGATCGCCCTGCACCTCGTCGCCGCCCCCGTGCTGACGGCCGAACACGATCTCGATGATGTGTTGGCGTGCTACCACACCCTCGCACTGCAGGAACTCGAGATGCTGTGCGCCGTGTGCCAGTTCAATCACGAACGCGCTGGCTTCACCGCCACCGCGCCAGCCCGCCCCGCCCGCAACTCAGGTCGCTGAGCCGTTGCGCCGTTGGAGTTTCTCGCGCCACGTGGTGGGCGCTTCGCCGACGATTTTGCGAAACACGCGATTAAACTGCGAGAGTGACTGGAAGCCCGCTTCGTAAGCCGCCTCGCTGATGCGCTTGTGCGGATTGATCAGCAGATTTTTCACTTTCTCGATGCGCACGCGCGCCAGATAATCGGTGAAGGTCAGTCCCGTGGCCTGCTTGAACATCTTGCAAAAATAAAACGCGCTCGTGTTGACCGCGCCCGCCACCTGGCGCAGCGACAACTCCTCGTCTTGGTGCTCGTTAATGAACACCTTCGCGCGCGTCACCATTGGCGGCTCGGCTTGCTGCGCCGACACCATCAACTGATTGCTAATGGACGCCAAATGTTGCGCGAAAATCGTCAGGAGCCGCAGCACGGCTTCGAACTGTTTTTTCTCCAACACACGCGTTTGGAAATACGCCTCTTCGACCCGCTTCAAATCCGCCTGCACGCCCCAACTCACCAATTCCTTGGTGAGTCGCTTGAAGTCGCGCTGGTTCGGACGATTCAGGAAAATTTGTCCCGTCTGCAGGAACGCCACGAGATTTTCGCCCACCCGCACCGGCACCGCGGCGTCGCACAGACCGGCGAAGCATTTGAGCGTCTTCGGCTCCATCTGCGCCTGCTCCTCGACTTTTCGCTGTAATTGCAGACACGCCGCACAGCTCTGATTGGTGCTCGCCATCAACGAACAGAACGGGGCCTCATTCGGATCGTCGTGGTGGGGCAGATTAAACGCCTCGATCGGACGCAAATTGATCGGCAACCCGGTCGTCTCGCGAAACGCCTTCTCGTAATCGCGGAAGATCTGCGATTTTTTCAGCTGATCAACCAGTTCCCGGCTAATGCGTGCGTTGTCCTGCGTGGGGGTCACAAGTCCACCCAATCGTAATAATTTTTCTGCGCAATAAACTTTCCGCAAATCGTTCGTCCTAATAGTAATCGTTGCGAGCCCTAGAAAGAAACTGCGTCAACTCGACCACTCCTCCCGCCGGTGCCCACGCCCGCCCTCACCGCCACCCTGCCCCCTCGACTCGTCCGTCTGCGTGACGGGAGGGACTACCGACTGCGCGTGATCGAGCCGCAGGACGCCGCGCTGGTCGCCGAGATGTTCCACACCCTGTCTTCCGAGAGTATGCAGGCGCGTTACGGCTATCTGATTCATGACATGACCCCCACCCGCGCCGCGCTCCTCGCCCACCACGATCCGACTAATGACATGCCCTTGGGGATTTTCGGGCTGCGCGCCGACGGTTCCGAGGCCTACTTGTGGGCGATGGGGCGGCTCGTCCACGCACCCGACCACCAATCCGCCGAATGCGCCTTCTTGGTGCACGACTCCCAACGTCGCCTCGGCATGGCCACTTGCCTGCTGAGGTATTTGCGGATTCTCGGCCGCCGCCGCGGTCTGCCGCGGCTGTTTGCGCAGGTGCGGCGGGAAAACAAGCCCATGCTCAACGTGTTCATTCAGAACGGGGCGCGCCTGCACTTTTCGCCCGACAGCGACGTCGTGGAGGTGGATATTCCCTTGGGACGGCGAAAAATTCTGTTCGACAATCCTCCCGTCGCTCCTTCGATTGCCCCCATGTCCTCGCCGGAGAAAAAGGGTTTTTCGATCGTTGGTTTGCTGTTCGACATGATATTGTCGGCAGGCTTTTTCGTGTTCTTCTACTACACGCTGCA
>JAUXXD010000045.1 GCA_030681265.1 Candidatus Didemnitutus sp.
GCCATGGCCAGCCACGCCGAGAGTGCGGTGTCCCGCGCCATCCGCGCCCTGACCGAGCGCGATGACGCCTTGGCGCTGCAGGTGCAGAAGGACGACCGCATCCTCGATCAATTCGAGATCAAGATCGACGACATCGCCATCCACCTCCTCGCGATGGCCCCGTTGGCGTCGGACCTGCGCTTGATCACCGTCGCGATGAAGATCTCGCAGAACCTCGAGCGAGTGGGGGACGAAGCCGGCTCGATGGCCCGACGCATCGTCGACCTCGTGGGGGAGCCGCAACTCCAGGCCGATACGGCGATTCCACAAATGGCCCGGCTGTGCCTCGCCATGCTGCGCGAGGCCCTGACCGCATTTGTGGAACGCGACCCCCAGCGGGCGCGCCAGGTGATTCCCCAGGATCAGGAAGTCGACGCGCACAATCGCGAGCTGCACCGGGCGCTCTCCAGCTTCATGGTGGAAGATCCGGGCAAGATCACCCGGTGCCTCGCGCTCATGGCCATTTCACGCAGCTTGGAGCGCGTGGCGGACCACGCGACGAACATTGCCGAAGAAGTGGTTTATCTTTACGAGGGACGCGACATCCGGCACAGCAGTTCCCACCCGCAATGAAGCCCAAAATCCTGCTGGTCGACGACGAGACTGACGCCCTCGAGGTGCTCAGCTACAAATTGCGCCAGGCGGGGTTTGACCCGGTGGTGGCCGAGGACGGCGCGACGGCACTGGCGAAGGTTCGTTCCGAGAAGCCGGCGCTGGTGGTGCTCGACCTGATGTTGCCGGAAATCAACGGACTCGATGTCTGCCGGATGCTGCGTCGGGACCCGGCGACGGTGGCGTTGCCCATCATCATGCTCACGGCCAAGGTCACGGAGACCGACCGCATCGTGGGACTCGAGCTTGGGGCGGACGACTATGTGACGAAGCCCTTCAGCCCTCGGGAACTGGTGCTGCGGATCAAGAAGCTGCTCGAGCGGAGCCAGCGCGCCGATGACACCGCCGCCGTGATGCACCTCGGTGATCTGGAGGTCGATGCTGCCCGCCATCTGGTCAGGGTGCAGGGCGAGTCCGTGGTGCTGACCGCCACCGAATTTCGCCTGCTCGAACTTCTGGCCCGCCGCCGGGGCCGCGTGCAATCACGCGACCGGCTGCTGGCGGATGTCTGGGACTACGACCATCCCATCGATACCCGCACCGTGGACACCCACATGCGCCGCCTGCGGGAGCGACTGGGCCCGGCAGCGTCGATGTTGGAAACCGTTCGAGGCGTCGGCTATCGTCTCGTGGCGAGCCCGTGAATGTTTACCCCGGCATGACGGTGGCGTTGATGGCGACGGCCGTGGCCCTGGCGTGGTTGTGGCGGCATGAACGGCGGTGCCGGATCGAAGCCGAGGAGCGGGTGATCCTGGAGCGCCAACGACTGGAGACGGCGCACACGGCGACGCTGCATGATCGCACGGCGCAATTGGAAACCCTGCTCGATCAAATGCTGGAGGCCCTGATTCTGGTGGATCGCAACGGCGTGGTGCGGCTGGCCAACCGGGCGGCGGCGCGGCTCTTTGATTTCACGGACTCGGCCCTTGGTCGCAGTCTCGTGGAGGTGGTGCGCCAACACGAGGTGCTGCTGGTGGCAGACCGCCTCAAGCTGGAGCGAGAAGTGCGCGATCAGGAGATCCGAATTGAAGGCGCGGTGCTGCGGCAGGCACGCGTCAATGCCGTGGCGTTGCCCCGCGAAGGGGGATCGCTGTTCGTGTTTCATGATGTGACCGAGCTCCGCCGCTTGGAATCCATGCGCCATGATTTCGTGGCGAATGTGAGTCATGAGTTGCGCACGCCGCTGTCACTGATAGCGAGCGCCGTGGAAACGTTGCTCGACGGGGCGAAGGAGGAGCCGGAGACGCGCGACCGCTTTCTGGGCATTATCGACCGACATACGGCACGGCTCGGCTTGTTGATTGAGGATTTGCTGCTGTTGTCCGCGTTGGACTCGGGGCGGATTCAACTCAATCAGCAAACAGTGCTGCTGTGCGACGTGGTCGAGGAAGTGGTGAACGACCTGGGTCCGACGGCGGCGGAGCGTGGCGTGGAATTGCAGGCGACGGTGGACCGCGCGAGCTGGGTGCGGGCGGACGCGCTGCGTTTGCGGCAGATTTTGTCGAACCTGATTGATAACGCGATCAAGCACGGGCGCACGAAGGGACGCGTGACAGTGGCGGCGAGACGGGTTGCGCCGGAATGGTTGCAAGTGGCGGTGCAGGACGATGGCCCGGGGATTCCGGCGGAGGCGCGGGCGCGAGTGTTCGAGCGATTTTACCGCGTGGAAAAATCACGGGCGCGGCAGCAAGGCGGCACGGGGCTCGGGCTGGCGATTGTGAAGAATCTGGTTTTTGCGCATGGCGGCGAAGTGAAGGTGGAAAGCGGAGAGGGGCAGGGAACGACGTTTTATTTCACGCTACCGGCGGCTTCGACGGCGGAGGTGGTGGCGGATTTGGTTCCGGGGGCGCGGTTTCCGCGAAGCGGGGAATAGCCCTCGGCCGAGGTTTGGGCGGAGATTGCGGACGCGTCGGAGCGGCGCAAGGGCGGTTGAAAGCTTTTGGAAGAATGGGTTGACAGCGGCTGGGGACCTTTGGATTTTCACCGCTCATCACGGCGGCCATAGCTCAGTTGGTTAGAGCACAAGATTGTGATTCTTGGGGTCGCGGGTTCGAGTCCCGTTGGCCGCCCCATTTTTGCGGTAGGATGTGGAATGGAATCGTTCCAAACCTGACCGCCCGCAGAAGTTGCGGGCAGAACGCATGGCGGTTTTTCGCGGCAGGGACGGACGATGCCTTGCGACGCAAGCATACGGCGCGGTGGCTTTGCCGTTGCGGCGGAGGGAGGGAGCGGTTGTCTCAACGCATGCGACGCCTCCGTTTGTTGACCTTCAACATCGCCCACGCGCGCGGGTTGGGGTTTCACCAATCGATGAGGACAGCGGGCCGCCTTCGAACCCAGTTGTTGAAAATCGCACACCTAGTGGACCGACTCGACGCGGACATCGTGGCGTTGCAGGAGATCGACGAGAATTCGCGGTGGGCAGGGAGTTTTGACCACCTGGCCTATTTGCGCGATCACACGGGTCTGCCGCATGCCGTGCACGGGGTGAATAATCGCATGGGCGGACGTTATCAGCTCAACTATGGCAACGCGGTGCTGTCGCGCTTTCCGATCGTGCACCACGAGAACGTGCCCTTTGGCAAAAATTTACTCGGAGAAAAAGGGGTGCTGTTTGCCGAGGTGAAAACGCCGAAAGGGGTGCTGCCGATCGTTAACATCCACATGCACCACAATTCGCGCGTCTCGCGCCTGCGCCAGGCGACGAAGTTGATGGCCTTCCTTGATACGCAACGCGCGGAACGGGCGAAACGCTGGGTGACGGGACCGATTTTATGCGGCGATTTGAACAACCCCTCGCACACACCCGATGCGACGGCGACACTGTTGGGCTATCTTGAGCAACACGACAATTACCTGCTCGTGCCCAAGGGCGTCGCGGGCAAATCGGTGAGCACGTTCCCGTCGGTCTGGCCGCAACGCGCACTTGATTACGTCTATCTGCCAAGCGAATGCACGAAGGTCGAAGTGACGGTGGTGCGCAGCTACCTTTCCGACCATCGGCCGGTCTTGGTGGAGTTTCATGTTTAGGTCGGCGCTTGGGGGGTGCGGCGCGGACCGGACATGACGCAATTCAGCGTTTGCGAATCTGTTTGGCTGTGTTCTTGTCCGAATTCCATGGATCGAATCGCTTCCGCTTTTGCGCGCGCCCGCGTCGAGAATCGCGCCGCCTTTGTCGCCTACCTTTGTGCGGGTGACCCTGATTACACGACGTCACTCGCGGCGTGCCGCGCGGTGCTTGCGGCAGGCACCGATGTGTTGGAACTGGGCGTGCCATTCTCCGATCCGCTGGCGGACGGGCTCACCAATCAACTGGCCGCGCAACGCGCCTTGGAAAGCGGCATGACGATGGCACGCGTGCTGGAGTTGGTCGCCGAGTTGCGGGCGGAGACAGTGGTGCCAATCGTATTCTACACTTACTACAATCTCGTATTTGCCAACGGTCTCGCGGCGTCGGTCCGGGCGGCGCGTGCGGCGGGAGTCGATGGCATGCTGGTGCTCGATCTGCCGCCGGAGGAAAGCGCGGAGTTCGCTGCCGCCTGTGCGCAACACGACATGAAGACGGTGCGCATCGTCGCGCCGACGACGCCGGACGCGCGTCTGCCGAAGATTTGCGCGGGCGCGACGGGTTTTATTTACTACGTGTCCCGCGAAGGCGTGACCGGTGTGCGTGGAGAGGTAGCGCCGAATATCCCCGAAGCGGTCGCGCGGATTCGGGCGCACACCAAGCTGCCGGTCGTAGTGGGCTTTGGTATTTCCACGGCGGAGCAGGTGCGTGCGGTCGCCGCGTCGGCGGACGGCGTCGTGGTGGGCAGCGCCTTGGTCAATGTGATCAAAGCGCACCTCGCGGCGCGCGAGCAAGTGGCCCCGCGCTTGCAAGAAAAAGCAGTCGAATTGGTCGCGGGTTTACGCTAATTGCACATCATGGCGCCGCGACCAATCCTGTTGATCGACGACGACCGGTTGCAGCACCAGTTGGTGAAGAAAATCATCAGCCGGTTCCGCACGGGGCCATGGGAATTTGATGGCGCACTGGATTTTTCGGCGGGTTTGAAAAAGCTCGTCTCGGGGCGACATGCGGTGTGCTTGCTGGATTATCGGCTGGGGAAGGATGATGGCCTCGAACTGTTACGGGCGGCGCGCGTGGCTGGTTGCACGGTGCCGGTGGTGGTGTTGACGGCGGACGACAGCGTGGAAGTTGAAGACGCCGCGATGGAAGCCGGGGCGATGGACTTTTTGGTGAAACGCGAAATCGATGGGCGCGTGCTGGAGCGGTCGATTCGTTACGCGCGCAAGCTCGGCGAGACGCTGGAGCGGCTCAACCAACTGGCGACACGCGACGGGCTCACGGGATTGCTCAATCGGCGCGAGTTCGAGCGCATCCTCGAGGAAGAATGGCAACGCAGCGTGCGCTTCGAACGTCCGTTCACGTTGCTGTTGGTGGACATCGATCATTTTAAGCAGGTCAACGATACGCACGGCCACCAGGTCGGCGACGAAGTGCTGCGGCACGTCGCGAGTTTGCTGGCGGGGCAATTACGCTCGGTGGACCGCGTGGCACGTTACGGCGGCGAAGAATTTGCCGTGATCATGGTGGAGAGCGGGTGCGGCGCGGCGATGGAACGCCTGCAGCGCATTTGCGCGCTGCTGGAAGATATGCCCTGCGTCGTCGGCGAAAAAGAATTGGTTGTGACCGTGACGTTGAGCGCGGGCGTCGCGGAAATGAATGCGAGTCTCCCGAATGCCGCGCACCTGATTACCCTAGCCGACAAGGCGCTCTACGCGGCGAAAGACGCAGGACGGAATCGGATCGTGGCAGCCCAACACGGGCGACGCGCGAGTTCGTGACCGCAAAAGGAATCTGGCGCTGCGCCGCGGGCGCGTTTGTATCATTGCTGTGAAACGAGTGATTCATGCACTGACTGGTTGCACCGCCGTAGGGAAAACGGCGTTGGCGTTGCAATGGGCCGAAGCAAACGACGCGGAGATCGTCTCGTGTGACTCGCTGCTGTTTTACCGCGGCATGAATCTGGGCACGGCCAAGCCGACGCCCGCGGAACTGGCACGGGTGCCGCATCACTTGATTGATATTTGCGCGGTCGACGAGCCGATGGATATCGCCCGCTTCGTCGTCGAGGCGCGGCGCGCGGTGGAGGCTATTTTCGCGAGGGGCCGCGCGGTGTTGGTTGCGGGTGGCAGCGGCTTTTATTTAAAGGCGTTTCTCGCGCCGGTGGCGGATGACGTTGCGGTGCTGCCGGAATTGCGCGAACGCGTGCAAGCGACGTGGCGAAAGGAGGGACTCGAAACGCTGTTGGTCGAATTGCGCGCGCTCAATCCGGACGGACTCGGGGCGCTCGATGTGCAGAATCCGCGGCGCGTGACGCGCGCTTTGGAACGCTGCCTAGTGAGTGGAAAGACGTTGGAAGAACTGCGCGTGGCGTTTGCGGCGCAGACGTCGGCGTTTGCCGATTACGACGTGAAGTTGTGCGAACTGGTGCGCGAGCCAGCGGACTTGGCGGCACGCCTTGAACTCCGTGTGCAGCAGATGTTGCGCGCCGGTTTGATCGAGGAGGTGCGAGCGTTGTTGGACCAAGGATTGCGCGGGAATCCGAGTGCGGCGTTGGCGATTGGGTATCGGGAGACGATCGATTTTCTGGACGGAAAATTGCCGGAAACGGAACTCGCGGCAGCGATTGCGCGGAATACGCGCGGCCTCGTGAAGAAACAACGCACGTGGTTCAAGATGCAGTTGCCTGAGCATCGGCGCGTCGCGGCGGAGTCGGCGACGGTCCACGCTTTGTTCGCTTAAGTGCGCGGAGATGGTCGCGCTCAGTCGTAGCGGCGACGGAGATTACTCGGGAGGAGACCGAGTTCTTCGCGGTATTTGGCGACGGTGCGGCGTGCGATTTTCAGTCCCTTGCCAACGAGGACGCCGACGATGTCCTGATCGCTGAGGGGTTTGCCCGGGTCTTCGCCCTCGACGATATCGGCGATCATTTCCTTCACACTCGTGTTGGCGACAGCAGCGCCGTCTTCGGATTGGTAGCCGGACGTGAAGAAAAATTTCATTTCGAAGACACCGTGCGGTGTCTCCATGTATTTGTTGGCGACGGCGCGGCTTACAGTGGTTTCGTGCACGCCGATAATGTCGGCGATTTGCGTCATCGTCAGCGGCTTTAGCTTCGCCACGCCTTCCTCGAAGAACTCCACCTGGTGCCGGAGGATTTCGCGGGTGATGCGTTCGATGGTGCGCTGGCGTTGCTCGATGGCGTTGATGATGAATTTACCCGAGCGCAACTTCTCGCGCAGGTAGTCGCGTTCGGTGCGGTTCAGCGTGCCTTTGGCGATGAGGTCTTTGTAGGTGTTCGAGAGCCGCAGGCGCGGGATGTAATCCTGATTGAGTATGATTTTCCATTCGGTGCCTTCCTTCTCGACGGTGACATCGGGCACGACGACGCGGTTGGTGTCTTCGCCGAAGCGGCGGCCGGGGGCGGGGTCGAGCATGCCAATTTCTTCGATGGCAGCTTGGATAACTTCGAGGCTGAGACCCATCTTGCGCGAGAGGTCAGGTATGCGGCGTCGCACGAGCAGATCGAAGTGATCGCGGATGATGCGGCTCGTTACGGTTTTTGCGCGTCCTTTCCGCGCGAGTTGCAAGAGGAGACAGTCGGCGAGATCGTGGGCGCCGATGCCGGCGGGATCGAAGGTGCGCAGGACCGCGGCGGCTTTTTGCACGGTTTCCAGCGGGATGCTCGCTTGTAGCGCGATGTCGGAGAGCGCGGCGGTGAGAAAGCCGCGGTCGTCGATACTCCCGACGAGGTAACGTAGTGCGGCGCGGTCGTCGGGCGCGGCGTCGGCGAGTTCGACTTGCTGCAACAAGTGTTCGGAGAGCGAAGTCTCGGTCGTGAGCGATTCGAGGAAATGTTGGCGGCGCTCGTCCTCATCGCGACTGGTGGCGCGCACGCCGCCGGTGTCGCTGAGGTGGTCGCGCCAATCTTCGTTGAGTTTTCCGAGGATTTGCAGGTCACGATCTTGGGAAAAATCCATCGCTTCGTGGGCACTGCCGTCACGGTCCGCGTCGGCGTCGGGATCGGTGCGGTCGATGTCGCGGTCGAGACTGACGCCTTCGAGCGGGAGTTCCTCGAGGGTGGGGTTGGCCTGGAGCTCTTCCTGAATCGTGGCGCGTAGGTCGAGAGCGGCGACTTGCAGAATTTTCAGCGAATGCTGCATCTGCGGTGCCAGCACGAGCTGCTGCGTTTGCCGCTGATGAAAGCCTTGGCTGAAACCCGGACCGCTCATGGCGAAAGACTAGCGCCGACCCTCAGTTACCGACGGCGGTAGCGGTGGATTGGAGAGCTCGGGGGCGCGTTCGGTGGCGGTGGGCGAGTAGAGTTCGCGCAAATAGACGGCCAATTTTTCGTTGGTCGGGCCGTAGCGATCGCTGTAAAGGTAGAGTTCCAGTTCAACCATCATTTCGGTGGCTGATTGGTATCGGGCGGCGCGACTGCGTTGCAGGGCGCGTTGCAGAATGGCTTCGAGCCGCGGATCGATGTCGGAGCGCAGTGTGTTGAACTGGGGGATCGGAGCCGTAAGCACACTGCGGCGGGATTCGGCGCGGTTCGGACCGCGGAATATGTTGCGGCCCAACAACAACTCCGAAAGCAAGATGCCGAGGGAAAACAGGTCCGAGCGCGCGTCGGTCACCTCGTAATTGGCCCCTTCGGGCGAAAGGTATTCATCCTTGCCCGGGATGATTTTGCCTTCCTCGTTATACATCAGGTTCAGCGCCTTCGCGATGCCGAAGTCGGTCAGCTTCACGTCGCCTTCGTGGGCAATCATGATGTTCTTCGGGTTCACGTCACGGTGCACGATGCCGAGCAGGCGACCTTCGCGGTCGCACTTGGCATGCGCGTAGGCTAGGCCGCGGCAAATCCGGGAAACGATAAATGCGGCCAGGTCGATTGGCAGTGGCCGGCGCAGAGCGGTGTGGCGTTCGAGGAATTGCTCTAAATTCACCCCCGAAACAAATTCCATCACCATGAAATACTGGCCAGAAATCTGCCCGAGGTGGTAGGTCTGGACGATATTGGTGTGGATCAAATCCGCGACCAATCGGGCTTCCCCGATGAAGTTCTTTTGGAACTCCAGAATCGAGGAGTATTCATTGCGAATTAATTTGATAGCGACGACTTTACGAAACTGCCCCGTGCCGCGCTGCACGGCCTCATAGACGACGCCCATGCCGCCTTCCGAGATCTTGCGTGTCATCTCGTAGTGCAGTTCGTTGAAGATGTGCTTCAAGTCGGACACGGGCTGAGAGAATGCACTCGCCGGCAGGCTGGCAAGAACTCCGCAGCAATATTTGCACGCTTCCTGCTTACGGGTTGACAGCGGCGCAGAACGCTCTCGTCCCGTCCGTTGACAAGCGGCTTTCGCGACCTAAGTTGCACGGTATGATTTCGCTCACACCGCGCGCCGCGCAAAAAGTCCGCTCGATGCACGCCGATCTCGGCGATGCGTCGAAATCGTTGCGCATCTTTGTCGAAGACGGCGGGTGCTCCGGCTTCCAATACGGCATGTCCTTCGACGTAGCTAAGGAAGGCGACCAAGCGCTCGAAAGCGAAGGCGTCCGCTTTTTGATGGATCAGACCAGTTTGGTCTATTTGGACGGTTCCACGGTCGATTTTGACGACGGACTCCACGGCAAGGGTTTCGAGATTAAGAATCCCAACGCGCAGAGCACCTGCGGTTGTGGCAAGTCGTTTAACTGACACCACGCGATGCGCTTCCTGCTGGCGATTTTGTTACCTCCGGTCGCCGTGCTCTTGTGCGGCAAGCCCGTGCAATTCTTTCTCAACCTGCTGTTGACGCTTTGTTTCTATGTTCCGGGTGCCATTCACGCGGTGTTGGTCGTCAACAACCACCTCGCCGACCAACGCGCCGACCGCATCGAGCGGGCGCTGCACCAGCGGCGCTGACGCGTTTAGCTGACGGCTTCGTGCAAGGCCACCGTGCCGAACGTCAGCGGCGTCACGCGCGCGACCGCCAAGCCGGCGCGGCGAATTTCCTCACTCATCGCAACGCGATTGGGAAATTGCTCAATCGAACCGCACAAATAGTCGTAGGCACCACGATCGCCGGTTACCATCGCCGCGATGGCTGGCAACACCTGCTTCAGGTAGGCGTAGTAAAACGGGCGGAACCAGCGGTAAGGTTGCGAAAACTCCAAGACATAAAGCCGCCCGCCCGGCCGCAGCACGCGCCGCATTTCCGAAAGTGATTGGTGGCGATCGGCCATGTTGCGCAGGCCGAAGGAGATCGTCACGGCGTCCATGCAGGCGTCGGGCAGGGGCAGGGCCATGCCGTCACCTTGGCGAAAGTCGATTTTGGCCCACCTTGGGCTTGCCGGACGCTTGCGCACCCCTTCATCCAGCATCGGCTGGCAAAAATCCATGCCGAGAATCGCGACTTTCGCCGGCAGAGCATCAGCCAGCGCAAAAGCCACATCACCACTGCCCGTAGCTAAATCCAGCACCTCGCGGGGATGTTGATCGTGGACCGCGCGCACAAGGCGACGGCGCCAACTAAAATCCATCCCGCCGCTCAACAAATGATTGGCCAAATCATAGCGTCCCGCGATGCGGGCGAACATGGAACGAATTGCGGTGGCATCTGGCATAACAGTTAAGCAGAACCCCTTACGTAGGTTTGCCATTGACGCAAGCCCGCGCTAGTGAATTGTTTGTGTTGTCCCTTAGCGATCCCCAAATCCAAATCCACCCTGCCATGTCGACCAACCTGACCAAACGCGAAATCGTTCTCGAAATCTACGAGAAGACCGGCTTCCCGCAGAAGCAAATTCAGGATACCGTGCAAATGACCCTCGATATCGTGATGGAGGCGCTCGCAGCTGGGCGCAACGTCGAGCTCCGCAACTTCGGCGTGCTCGAAGTGCAAGTGCGCAAAGCACGCGTCGGCCGCAATCCGAACAAACCGGAAACGGAAGTCGTGATCCCCGAGCGCGCGGTGGTGAAATTCAAGAGCGGCAAGATTTTGAAGCAGAAGATCAAGGCGTTGAACTTGGACCAGCTCAAAGCGAACCCACCCGCATCGGCCACGGCCGATGGGGAAGACGACGACACGCCATAAGCGCGTCGCCGCGTTAGCCTCGCACTCTTCATGGCCGGTTTTCAGTCGCTTCCTGGCTTCCGCGAATTTTTTCCGGAAGACTTTTCCCGTCGTCAGCATATTTTCCGCATCTGGCGGCAAGCGGCTCGCGCTTACGGCTTTCAAGAATACGACGCGCCCGTGCTCGAACCGCTCGAACTCTACAAGGCCAAGTCGGGCGATGAAATCGAAGCGCAACTTTTCAGCTTCACCGACAAGGGTGATCGCGACGTAGCGTTGCGTCCTGAGATGACGCCCACGGTGTGCCGCATGGTTGGCGCAAAGGCTGGCGCATTGAAGCGTCCGATCAAGTGGTTTAGCATCGGGGAGTTTTATCGCTACGAGCGCGCGCAAAAAGGACGACTCCGCGCCTTCAATCAATTCAACGCCGACATTTTCGGCGAAGTCGGTGCCGAAGCGGAAATCGAACTTATCGCCTTGCTCATTCAATGCCTCGCGGGTTTCGGGCTCACGCAGGATGATTTCTCCATTCGACTGAGCGACCGTGATCTGTGGTTTTTCTATCTGGAGGCACTCGCATTCGACGACGCGCAAGCGCGCAGCATTCTCACTGCGATTGATCGCTACGAGAAAATGGGCGACGAGGCGTTCAAGAGTTACACGGAAGCACACGGCGCACTCGCGGACGACAAGAAGGCGCGCGTGCTCGCGTTTCTCAAAATCCGCAGTCTCGCCGAACTCACCGCTGCGCTACAACCGTTTGCTTCCGAGAAACTCAGTGCGCGTCTCGCGGATTGGCGCAAGGTGCTGCACGGGCTCGCCGCGATGGGCCTGAGTGACTTTGTCAGCGTGGATCTTGGCGTCGTGCGTGGTCTTGCTTACTACACGGGTTTTGTTTTCGAAGCGTTTGATCGCAAAGGCGACCTGCGTGCACTCGCGGGCGGTGGTCGCTACAACGATTTGGTGAAGAAAATCGGCTATGCCGATTTGCCCGCCGTCGGTTTTGCGATTGGTGCCGTGACGACGGGCCTGCTGCTCGAACAACGCGGACTCACGCCGACCTTTGTCAACGCGCCGGATATTTACGCCGTTATCGGCGGCGAAGCGGAACGCGCGGCCGCGTTCGCCGATATTTGCGCGCTGCGCGCCGCGGGCTGGCGCGTCGAGTATCCGCTGAAGGACGTCGCGTTCGGCAAACAATTCAAACTCGCCTCGGAAACCGGCGCCAAGCTCGCGTTGATTTACGGCGGCGAAGAGTTGGCGAAGGGCGTCGTGAAAATCCGCGACTTAAGCGACCGCTCCGAACGTGAGGTGCCGCGCACTGACGTGTTTGCCACGGTGCGCGACGCACTCAGTGGGCAATGAATCATGATCGGAAAACGGCGCGGCCAAAACCCGGCATCGATGTCGCTGCCTGAATTGATTGCAGCAGCAGGTCGACTCGTCGCGCTCTTCGTCGGGCTCTATGTTTTCGTGTGCGTTTTTGCGCATTACTATGGGCAACGAACAATTTTTCGCCACGTGCCGCCGAATTACTCGCTCGGGCCGGACTACCTAGAATTGCCCGCGCCCGACGGCGTCACGCTGGCCGCGCGCTATTGGCCGAATCCGGAGGCGAAGTTCACGGTGCTCTACTTTCACGGCAACGGTGAGGAACTCGGTGGTGTGAGTAGTTACATCGCAGGCTACGTGCGCGCGGGCTTTGCCGTGTTTGCTTACGACTATCGCGGTTACGGGCACAGTGGCGGCGTGCCGAGTGAGTCGGCGAGTTACGCGGACGCGAAACTCGCACTCGATTGGCTGCGTGATAACGGCACCCCGCCGGAGCGCGTGATTGCCTATGGGTATTCGCTGGGGAGCGGTTCGGCGGTGGAGTTGGCGCGCACCGCACCACTCGCGGGTTTGATTCTCGAAAGTGCGTTCGTCAGCGCGTATCGCGTGATGACGCGCCGACCGCTCTTGCTCGGCGACAAATTTCAAAACGAGCGCAAGATGCCCGAGGTGTGGTGTCCGGTGCTGTTGCTGCACGGGACGGCGGATACCGTGATTCCGCCCTGGCACAGCGAGGCGTTGTTCGCGGTGGCGAACGAGCCGAAGCGTTTGTTGATCGTGCCCGGCGCGGGACATGGCGGCGTGGAAGCGACGCTCGGCGATCGCTTCGCGGCCACGCTGCAGGAATTTGCGGCGACGTTGCGCTAAAACCGCCGTCGCGGTGCGCGGCAAGCGGAGTCGGCGAACGTCAGAGTCCGAGTTCGGCTTTTACCTCGGCGAATTTCTCAATCGCAAACGCGAGGTCTTCGCGACTGTGCGCGGCGGAAACTTGCGTGCGAATGCGCGCGGCGCCTTGCGGCACGACGGGATAAAAGAAACCGATCACGTAAACACCTTTTTCGAGCATGCGCGCGGCGAATTTCTGCGAGAGGGCGGCGTCGCCGAGCATCACGGGCACGATCGGATGCGTGCCGGGCTTGATCGTCAGTCCGGCTTTCGTGAGTCCTTCGCGGAAGAAGTCCGTATTCTCTTCGAGGCGGTCGCGCAGGGCGGTCGAGCGCCCGAGAATCTCGAGGCACTTGAGCGATGCCGCCGCGATCGAGGGGGCGACGGTGTTGGAGAACAAGTAGGGGCGGGAACGCTGGCGGAGGAGATCGATGATTTCCTTGCGTCCCGACGTGTAGCCGCCGCTCGCGCCGCCGAGGGCTTTGCCGAGCGTGCCGGTGAGGATGTCGATGCGGTCCATCACGCCGCAATGTTCGTGCGTGCCGCGTCCGGTGCGCCCCATGAAGCCGACGGCGTGGCTGTCGTCGACCATCACGAGTGCATTGTAGCGATCGGCGAGGTCGCAGATGCCTTTCAAGTTGGCGATAAAGCCATCCATCGAAAACACGCCGTCGGTCGCGATGAGTTTGAAGCGCGCCTTGTTCGCGTCGGCTTCCTGCAACTTCGCTTCGAGGTCGGCGAGATGGTTGTTTTTGTAGCGGTAGCGTTGCGCTTTGCAGAGGCGCACGCCGTCGATGATGGAGGCGTGGTTGAGCTCGTCGGAAATAACGGCGTCCTCCGCGCCGAGAAGCGTTTCAAACAATCCGCCGTTGGCGTCGAAGCAGGACGTGTAGAGGATGGTGTCCTCGGTGCCGAGAAACTGCGAGAGCGCGGCCTCAAGGTCTTTGTGGAGTTGTTGCGTGCCGCAGATGAAACGCACCGAAGCGAGGCCGTAACCCCAGCGATCGAGCGAGGCGCGTGCGGCGGCGATCAACTCGGCGTTGTCGGCGAGCCCGAGGTAGTTGTTGGCGCACAGGTTCAACACGCGCTGGCCCGAGGCGACCGCGATGTGCGCAGTCTGGTGCGTGGTGATGATGCGCTCGCGCTTGTAGAGTCCGGCGGCGTCAATCTCGGCGAGGGTTTTCTGGAGGTGGGCGGTAAAGGCGGTGTTCATGCGTGGTTATTCCCAGTGGAGGACGATTTTGCCGGATTGGCCGGCGCCCATGAGTGCGAAGCCTTCCTGGAATTGCTCGACGGGAAACCGGTGCGTGATGACGGGCGTGATGTCCATGCCGCCTTGCACGAGCGCGGTCATCTTATACCACGTCTCAAACATTTCGCGACCGTAGATGCCTTTCAGGTGCAGCATTTTGAAAACTACTTTGTTCCAATCGATCGCGACTTCGCCGGGCATGATGCCGAGCATGGCGATGCGTCCGCCGTTGACCATGTTGTCGATCATCTGGCGCAACGCGGGAGGGCTGCCCGACATTTCGAGGCCGACATCGAAACCTTCGGTCATGCCGAGTTCCTTGTGCCAGACATCGCTCAAGTTTTCGCGCGAAACATTCACGACGCGCGTGGGCTGGAACTTCTGCGCGAGCGCGAGTCGGCCGTCGTTGATGTCGGTGATGACGATCTTGCGCGCGCCCGCCGCGCGAGCGACGGCGATGGCCATGCAACCGATCGGGCCGGCACCGGTGATCAACACGTCTTCACCGACCAGATCGAAGGACAGCGCCGTGTGGACCGCGTTGCCGAGCGGGTCGAAGCAAGAGATGACGTCGGTGTCCATCGTCGCGGGAACTTTCCAGACGTTGCTCGCGGGAATGCTGACGTAGTCGGCGAAGGCGCCGTCACGATTCACGCCGACGCCCTGCGTGTTCGGGCAAAGGTGGCGGCGGCCCGCCAGACAATTGCGGCAATGCCCGCAGACGATGTGGCCTTCGCCGGTGACGAGTTGACCGAGATCGAAACCTTCTACGCCCGCGCCGACCTCGGCGACGGTGCCGACGTATTCGTGGCCGATGATGAGCGGCGGCTTGATCGTGCGCGCGGCCCATTGGTCCCACTTGTTGATGTGCACATCGGTGCCGCAGATGGAGGTTTTGCGAATCTTGATCAGGACGTCATTGACGCCGGGCACGGGCACGGGGGCGTCGGTCATGACGAGGCCGGGACCGGCCGTGGGTTTAACAATGGCGCGCATCTGGGAAGGCATGGCAGAGAGGGGAATGTGAACAGCGTAGAACGCTCAGCTGGGGAAACAACCCCGAAGGCGCAGCAGACGCGGTTACAAACACCGCCTAATTGGGCCGGTGCGGCGGCTAATCCTTCACCGTCTTTGGCAACTCCAGCGAACGCCACAAATACCAACTCGCCACGCTGCGGTAGGGCGCCCAGCAACGGGCATGCTTGAGAATGACCGCGGGCGTCGGCGACTTGCGTTTGCGATAGAGTCGTTGGAACGCGAGGCGAATGGCGAAATCGCCCGTCGGCATCACATCGGGCCGCCCCAGTGTGAAAAGGAGCAGCATGTGCACCGTCCACGGTCCAATGCCACGCACTGCACACAAGCGGGCCACCAACTCGTCATCGCTCAATTTGCGAGACGTCGCCAAGGTCGGCACGACACCCTCGGTGCATTTTTGGGCGAGGTGGCGGATGGCAGCCAGCTTCGCGCGGGAAAGTCCGGCCGCGCGCAAAGCTTCATCGGCCACGAGCGCCAACGTGGCGGGATTGATTCCGCCATGAGGTTTCAATGTCGCAAGGACGCGCCCATGAATCGTCGCGGCGGCGCGTCCGTGGAGTTGTTGATAAACGATGGAGCGCAACAACGCCTCGAACAAACTGTGCGCCGGTTGTATTTCGAGGTCGAACGGCCCGACGCGATCAATCAACTCGCCGAGGATCGTATCGGCCGTGCGTAAATGCGCGAGCGCGACGGTTGGATTGTAACTCAACTGCTCGGTGCGCTTCATTCGGAAAGTAATTCCGCGCCTTCGAGCGCGAGGAGACGTGTCTTGGTGCGCACCCCGCCGGGGCCGGAGAAGCCGGTCATCTTATCGGATGCCGAAACGACGCGGTGACAAGGCACAATGAGCGGCCATGGATTGGCGCCGAGCGCCGTGCCGACCGCGCGCGCCGCTGCCGGACCGAGTTTGAGGGCGGCAGCAATGTCGCCGTAACTGCGCTTGTAACCCGCCTTGATCGCGACGGTTTGCTCGTAGACGGCGCGTTGGAAATCACTCACGCGTGACCAGTCGAGGGCTACGTCCGCAAAATCCTGCATCTGCCCGGCGCAGTGCGCCTGCACGCGAGCGATGAGTGGCGGCAGCCAATCCGGCAGCGGCTCGGCGGCCGCTTGTGTGAATGCGCGCGCGGCAAGTTGTTGCTCAGTTTCTGCGGCCGTTGCCTCGGGTAATTGAAAGCCAGTCAAACCAGTCTCATTCCACGCAAGGCCGCAGGTTCCGAAAGCGGTGGGAAAAATTGCGTGTGGCATGGTGGCGGAGACTAGGGGTGCATCGCACGAGACACTGCCGGGTGATACGAGGGCGAAAACAGGGCGAGGAATTCTCGGCGAGCCATCCGATTAATTCTCGCCGATGTAGCGGCGGAAAAATTCCTCGTAGCGCACCAAACGATCGAGGCGTTGCTTGGGTTCGCCGCTACGGCTGAGTTCGTGCGTTGCGCGCGGGTAGCGCACGTATTCGACGTCGCGACCGAGCGCCTTGAGCGTCTTGTAGAGCATCTGACTTTGAATGACGCCGGTGCGAAAATCGACTTCGCCGTGTTTGATCAGCAATGGCGTCTTGATCTGGTGCGCGTAGGTGAAGGGCGAGTCGCGCAACAGTTCTGCGCGCACTTCCGGTTCCCAATGGTAGCCGCCCCAGTAACGCGGGACGAGTCCCCATGCGTTGCCTTCGCCGAAAAACGGGATGAGGTCGTAGACGCCGCGTTGCGCGACGGCGGCTTTGAAGCGGTGGTCGTGCGCCACGATCCACGCCGTGAGATACCCACCGTAGGAACCGCCGGTGACGACTTGGCGTTCGGCGTCAACGAACGGTTGCTGCGCCGCTTCCGTCGCGGCGGTGAGCACATCGCTCGCCGGACCAGCGCCCCAGTCGCGGTAATTTGCGCGCATGAAATCGTGGCCGTAGCCGCCGGAGCCGCGCGGGTTGGCGAAGACAATGGCGTAGCCGCGTGCCGCGTAGAATTGAAACTCGAACCACATGCTCTCTTCGCCTGGTCCCCACATGGCGGTGGGCCCGCCGTGGATGTTGAGCAGCAGCGGATATTTTTTCGCGGGATCGAAATTCGTCGGCTTCATTGTCCAATAGTCCACCCCCATGCCCTGCGCATTGACGAAGGAATGCGCTTCGTAGGCGGAAAGTTTTTTACCCTGCAGCCAGTCGGCGTTGTGGCGGGTGAGCGGCTGGCTGACTTTGCCCGAGAGTTGCGCGGTGTGGAGCTCGGCGGGGTTTTCCGGCTGCGTGACAATTTGCACGAGCAAGTTTGCCCGGAGGGCGAAATCGCGAATGCCCCACGGTTGCCACGTGAGGTGTTGCACGTCGCCGCTGTCGAGTGAGACGCGATAGAGTGGGAAACGGCCCTCGCTCGGGGCGGTGAAGTAGAGTGCCCGACTATCGGGCGTCCACTGCGGGTTGCCGACTTGACGATCGACTGAGGCGGTGAGCACGCGCGGCGCGCCGCTGGCAGTAGATTGAATGGCGAGTTTCGCCTGATCAAAGCTGAACGGCCCGCCAGTGGTCAGCGTGTAGGCGACCCATTTCCCGTCGGGCGACGGCGTCGGATTGTTGTAGCTCTCTTCGGCGCCGGCGAGGAAGACGCGCTTCTCACCGGAAACGGTGTCGAGCAGATAGAGGCTGTTACGGCCCCACACCCGGTCGGGATTTTCCTTCTCGTCGCGCGCGCCCACATAGATCACGTGTCGACTGTCGGCCATCCACTCGGCACCATTTTTGCCTTCGAAGGTGAGCGCCAGCGGACGCGCCGTAGCGTTGGGCGCGTCCGATTGGACGTAGAGTTGCGCAAAGGAGAAATCGGCTTGGAGATCACCTTCGGCGAGAAAATTATAGCGCGAGGTGACGCGCGGATTGCCGTCGGCTTCGTTACGCGCGAGCCATTCACGAATCTCGGCAAGGGAGCCGTCGGGACTGTGCGCCGGCACTGGGGCGATTTTCGCGGTGGCGGTGTCTGGCGCGGCTTTGCCTTTCGCGGCAGCTTGGAGTTTCCAATTGGCGGTGTCGTTGGTGGCGCGGCCCGGTTTCTCGGCCGACCAGGAGGGAGCAGACGCGCCGCCGGATTTTTCCAGCGCGTCGCGCACTTCGGCGTAGCTGAGGGAGGAGGAGAACAACAACTGGCGGCCATCGGGTGACCAGCGCGGATTGCTCGCGCCGGTTTCCAGTTTCGTAATCGACTCCGCGTCGCCACCGGCGAGGGAGAGAAGGTGGATTTGGGCGCGCTCACCCGGAGCTGAGCCGCCGCGCACGAAGGCGATCCGCCGACCGTCGGGATGCCACGTTGGCGCGGTGTTGGAACGGCCTGCGGTCGTGAGTCGACGCGGAGGCGTCGCGCCGTCTGTGGCGGCCAGCCACAGGTGGCTTTGATAGGTCCAATCGTCCTTGGCGTCCGGCTTGGGGGCGATGGAGCGCACGACGTAAACGACCGATTTCCCGTCGGGCGAGAGCGCCGGCGAGTTTAGTTGCTGCAGTTTCAGCAGGTCGCTGGCGACGATGAGTTCGGTGGCCGGTTGGGGGTCGGCCGCGGCGATGCGGCCGACACAGAACAGAGTAACGCCTACGAGCAGGCCGCGGGGCAGAAACGAGCGGGACATGGCGCGCAAGCGTGGCGGGCTGACGAGGCGTGTCGAAACGATTTTCGATGAAACCGGCGAAGCGCGGCGCGGCTGGCGCAAGTTTTGGCATTGCCGCTGGCGGGGGATTGCGGGACGAAAGACCCGCGATGCCGCAAAATCGATTCTACAATGCGTTCGACGTGCAGGAGTGGGGCGGGGGCCGCAAGCCGGACTACCGCACCCCGTTTCAGATCGATCGCGACCGGATCATTCACGCGCACGCGTTCCGCAAGTTGCAGTCGAAGACGCAGGTGTTCCTCAGCGGCGAATACGATTTCTACCGCACGCGCCTCACGCATTCGATGGAGGTGGCGCAGATCGGCCGGTCGATTTGCAACTACCTGCTCAGTCGCGGCGGGCCGTTGCAGGAGGATTTCTACATCGATTCTGATTTGGTCGAGGCGAGCTGTCTTGCGCACGACATGGGGCATCCGCCGTTCGGTCACAGCGGCGAGCGCACGTTGCAGGAATTGATGAAGCGCCGCGGCGGTTTCGAGGGCAACGCGCAGACGCTGCACCTGTTGTGTGAGACGATTTACCAGAACGAGACGGGCGTGAAGGGCATGAAGCCGACGCGCGCGTTGCTCGACGGCATCCTCAAATACAAAAAAATCTACACCGAGTTCGCGACGCCGCCGATCAACCATTTCATCTATGATTCGCAGGCGCCGGTGCGCGAATGGGTGTTTGGCGGAAAGCGAATTCCGGGGCCCTTGATGCGCGGTGACGTGCTGAATGATTTCAAGAGCGTCGAGTGCCAGATCATGGATTGGGCGGACGACGCGGCGTATTCGCTCAACGATATCGTCGATGGCGTGCGCGCGGGTTTTCTGTCGATTGAACGCGTGGAACGCTGGGCGGCCACGCAGGCGATCGATCCGAATCAACAGCGGCACATGGAGTCCTTCTTCGATTCGATCCGCGCCGACCGGCTGGAGAATGTCTTCTCGCGCAAAATCGGCGAGTTCATCCAGGCGTGCCGCCTGAAGCCGCGGGACAATTTCATGGCGGAAAAGACCAACCGCTACGCGTTTGAGCTGATTGTGACGGAGGAGGCGCTGGCCGAGGCGGCGTTCTTCAAGAAAATGGCAAACGACATCATTTTCGAGAGTCCGCAACTCGAGCAATTGGAGCACAAGGCGCGCATGTTGCTCAATGCGCTGTTCGCGGCGATTTGGGATAACTACGCGGAGCGCGGCGAGCGGGTGATCCACATCCTGCCACCGAATGTCAGTCGCTTGATCGAAGCGGAAAAGAAACTCGACGGCAAAGCGCGCCGGATTTGCGACTACCTCGCCGGATTGACCGACGGCATGATCATCCGCACTTACCGGCGATTGTTCGACGCGGAGTTCGGCAGCTTCCGCGACTTGAGCTAATCCGCTTTGCGAGCGAGTGCGCCGGAAGCCACCGCTTCGTCGATCAAGCGCAATGCGTAGGCCCAGATCGCTTGCGAACCTTCGGCGGCGTGCTGGTTGCGAGCGACGACCATGTCGTGCGTGACGCCGTGCTTCGTCCACGTTTCGCCGCCGGTGAGGCAATTGAGCAGCATCGGGTGAAACCGGTCGCAGGCGGCGGCGAATTTGGCCTCGGGTGTTTCCTTGGCTTCAAATTCGTCCCAGAGTGCGCGGAATTCGACTGTCTGATCGGGCGGCAGGAGTCCGAAAATGCGGGTGGCGGCGACCGCTTCGCGCGCGTGCTGGTCGACCATGTTTTTCGTATCGTAGGCGTAGGTGTCGCCGGCGTCGATTTCGACGAGGTCGTGGAGGAGCACCATTTTTAAGACGCGCAGGACATCGAGCGGCTGGTGATTGGAGTGTTCGGCGAGCGTGATGATCATGAGGGCAAAATGCCATGAATGCTCCGCACTGTTCTCGCGGCGGCGGCTTTGAGTGACGAGCGACTGGCGGAAAACTTCCTTGAGCTTGTCGGCTTCGATGATGAACCGCATCTGGCGTTCAAGACGCTCGTCGGCGGAGAGAGGAGAGGACGGAGGCACCACGAGGCTGACGAAAAACACGAAACGCCGCGCGGGCAACGGTGCAGTGCACAAATTGTGCACGCCGCCACGTGGACTCTTGCCCGGTGCGGAAAAGTGGGTTTCGTCGGCGCATGCGCATACTTGTTTGTAGTTTTCTGGTAACTGCTCTCGCACCAGTGCTGACGTTGGCCGCCGTGCAATACCCCACCTCGAAAACCATTCCGCATGTCGATGAATATCACGGCGTGTTGATCGCCGATCCTTACCGTTGGTTGGAAGATCTCGATTCCGCCGCGACGAAGGCGTGGGTGGACGCGCAGAATGCGACGACTGCCGCGGCACTGGCACAGATGCCCGAGGTGGCGCAGGTCCGCCAGCGCCTAACTGAGCTGTGGAATTATACGCGCTACGGCATGCCGCAGCGTGAGGCAGGCTGGGTTTTCTACACCAAGAACGACGGTTTACAGAACCAGTCCCCGCTCTACGTGCAGGAAGGTTTCGCCGGCGCGCCGCGCGTGCTGATTGACCCGAACACTTTGTCCAGCGACGGCACCGTCGCGGTCACGTCCACGTCTCCGTCCCCTGATGGCAAGTGGCTCGGCTACGGACTCGCGACGGGCGGATCGGATTGGAACGAATTTAAATTGCGCGACGTGGCGACGGGGCAGGATGCCGCCGACCATATTCGCTGGGTGAAGTTTTCCGGCATGAGCTGGACGCATGACAGTCGCGGCTTTTTCTACGCACGCTACGCCGAGCCGGCGGGCGGCGACCGCAAGGTCTTCAGCAAGATCGAGCACCGCAAACTCCATTACCATCGCGTGGGCACAGCGCAGGCGGAGGACCGTTTGATTTTTGCGCTTCCGGAGCATCCGCAGCGCTCGTTTGGCGGACAAGTCTCGTCCGACGGTCGTTACCTCGTCATCGGCATCAGCCAACCCGGTCAACGCGGCAACCAGATAGCCTACCTCGATCTGCAAGACGCGCAGAATCCCTCCTTCGACAGGCAGGTGACGTGGTTGGTCGATAATTTTAACGCGAACTACGGCTTCATCGGCAATGTCGGGCGCACGTTTTATTTTTCCACGACGGCCGACGCGCCGCGCGGTCGCGTGGTGGCGATGAATCTCGATGAAGGCGCGGCGGCAGTGCGAACAGTGATTGCAGAATCGGCCGACACGATCGATGGCGTGCGAATTTCCGCGGGACGGTTTGTGGTTACTTACATGCGTGATGTGGCGAGTCGTGTGGCGATTTTCGATCTTGAAGGCGCGGAGCAAGGTGAGATTCCGTTGCCCGGTCTCGGTGCCGTGACGAGTGTGGCGGGCAAGTTCGGCAATCCCGAAGTGTTCGTCAGTTTTTCATCGTTCCTCTTTCCGGGGACGATTCTGCGCCACCAGCTCGACACGGGCGCGACGACGGTGTGGCAGGAAGCGAAGACGGATTTCGACGCGAGCAACTACGTGACGAAGCAGGTGTTCTATCCTTCGAAGGACGGCACGCAGATTCCGATTTTCATTACGCATCGCAAAGATTTGAAACTCGACGGGTCGGCGCCGGGTTGGCTCTACGGCTACGGCGGTTTCAATGTCGTGATGCGTCCGCAATTCGCAGTTCCGCCACTGGTGTGGATTGAGCGCGGTGGCGTTTATGCGGTGGCGAATCTGCGCGGGGGCGGCGAATACGGTCGTGCGTGGCACGACGCGGGCACGCAGGCTAAAAAGCAAACGGTGTTCGATGACTTTATCGCGGCGGCGGAATTTCTTGTGAGCGAAGGTTACACGGCGCACTCCAAACTCGTGATCGACGGTCGCTCCAACGGCGGTTTGCTCCTCGGCGCAGTCGTTAATCAACGTCCCGAACTTTTTGCGGCGGCGGTGCCGGCGGTGGGCGTGATGGATATGCTTCGTTACCACAAGTTCACGGCCGGAGCGAGTTGGGCGCGCGACTACGGCACGTCGGACAACAAGGAGGGTTTTGATTACTTGCTGGCCTATTCGCCGCTGCACACGACGAAGCCGGGCGCGAAATATCCGGCGGTGCTAGTCACGACGGGCGACCACGATGATCGGGTGCATCCCGGGCATTCCTACAAATACACGGCGGCGATGCAGGCGGCCGTCGCGCCCGACGCGGGGCCGATCTACATCCACATTGAGGCGAATGCCGGTCATGGCGGTTCCAGTGGCAGTTCGCCGGTTTCGAAAACGATTGCGGATTGGGCTCTGCGCATGGGCTTTGGCGCGCATTTCGCCGCTGGGGGCAAGTAGACGCAAAGGCGGCGCAACGATTCGCGAGCAGCACGCGCCGTCAGTCGCGGTGGCGCGTGCCTATCTTCGGCTTGCGAATCGGGGCAGGTTGGCCTGAGTTGTTGTTGCTATGACATTCTTGCGCCTAGTCACACTTGCCGCTGCACCGATCTGCGTGTTTGCCGCCTCCATGCCTTATCCCACCAGCAAGACGGTTTCGCAGACCGACGATTTTCACGGCGTGAAAGTCGACGATCCGTTCCGTTGGCTCGAAGACGTCGATGCCGACGACACGAAGGCGTGGGTCGGCGCACAGAACCAAGTGACGTTCGACTTCCTGCAAAAGCTTCCGCAACGCGAAGTGATCAAGCAGCGCTTGCAGGAATTGATTAATTACCCGCGCTACGGACTGCCATCGAAGCAGGGCGGCCGCTACTTCTACTCCTACAATGCCGGCCTGCAAAACCAGTCGCCGATCTACGTGAAGGACACGCTCGACGCGGCAGGCCGCGTGATCATCGACCCGAACACGTTGTCGACTGACGGCACCGTGGCGGTAACGACCTATGTTGCTTCGGACGACGGCCAGTGGCTCGGCTACGGTGTCGCAAAAGCCGGTTCCGATTGGAACGAGTTTCGCGTGCGCAGTCTCGCGACCGGCGAGGATGCCGCGGATGTGGTTAATTGGGTGAAATTTTCCGGCCTGAGCTGGACGAAGGACAGTGCGGGATTCTTTTACTCGCGTTATCCGGAGCCGCGGCGCGAGGGCAATCAAGTGTTCAGCGACCTCGCGAACCAAAAGATCTATTATCACCGTCTCGGCACACCGCAGGCGGACGACCAACTTATCTACGAACGCCCCGACCAACCCAAGTGGGGCTTGGGCGGCGGCGTGACGGAGGACGGACGCTACTTGCTCATTTCCGTTTGGGAAGGCACCGACCCGCGCAATCGCCTCTATTACCTCGATCTGCAGGATGCGACCGCGCCTCGCTTCGATGGCGAAGTCGTGCGCCTCATCGACGTCGTGGAAGCCGACTATTCCGTGATCGGCAACGACGGTTCGACGCTCTTTATCCGCACTGATCTCGACGCGCCGCGCAGCAAGATCATTGCGATCGACCTCGCCAATCCCGACCGCGCGAATTGGGTCACGCTGGTGCCGCAGGCAAAGGACGTCATCGCGTCGGCGAGTTACATCGGCGGCAAATTCGTGGTGAACTACATGCAGGACGCGAAAAATGTCCTCGCAGTGTTCGCGCGCGACGGTGCGTCGCTCGGCACGATCGAATTACCCGGCATCGGCAGCGTCGCCTCGTTCAGCGGTCGCGAAGACGAGCCGGAGCTGTTTTTCAACTTCACGTCGTTCACTTACCCGACGACGAATTTCCGCGTCGATCTGGCGACTGGTAAAACGGAACTTTTCCAAGCGCCGCAAGTCGCCTTCGACCCAAGCGTCTATGAGACAAAGCAGGTGTTCTACACATCGAAAGACGGCACGCGCGTGCCGATGTTCATCACGCACCGCAAGGGCATCAAACTCGACGGCTCCAATCCAACGCTGCTCTACGCTTACGGCGGCTTTAATATTTCGCTCACGCCGAGCTTCTCTGCGTCGAATCTCGCGTGGTTGGAACTCGGCGGCATTTACGCCGTGGCGAATCTGCGCGGCGGTGGCGAATATGGCCGCGAGTGGCATCTCGCCGGCACGAAGTTGCAAAAACAAAACGTCTTCGACGACTTCATCGCCGCCGGTGATTATCTGGTGAAGGAAGGTTTCACGTCGCACGCGAAACTCGCGATTCGCGGCGGTTCAAACGGCGGCCTGTTGGTCGGCGCGGTCGTCAATCAACGCCCCGACCTTGCGCGCGTCGCGTTTCCCGCGGTCGGCGTGATGGACATGACGCGCTTCCAGAAATTCACCATCGGCTGGGCGTGGGCGAGCGATTACGGCTCCGCCGACGATAGCGCGGAAATGGCCGCTTACCTCAAGGGCTACTCGCCCGTGCACAACGTCCGTGCGGGCGTCGCATATCCAGCGATCATGGTCACGACGGCGGATCACGACGACCGCGTGCATCCGGGGCATTCGTTTAAATACGCCGCCGCATTGCAGGCGGCGAATCCGCATAATCCGTCGCCGCTGCTCATTCGCATCGAAACCAACGCCGGACACGGCGCGGGCAAACCGATCTCGAAACAGATTGAAGAGACGGCGGACATCTTCGCCTTCGCGTTGCACTTCATCGGCGGTCCGGCAAATTAAGCGAACAGCGCGCAATTGAGCCGTTGCGAGGCCCGCTGCGGGCGGCTTAAGCGTTGACCGGCTTGCGTTGCGTAGCGCAGATTGCCGCACCGCCACGCCTATGAGCAATTTCTGGATTATCACGTCTCTCCTGAGCGGTTACTTGTTGGGCGCGCTGCCGTTCGGTTACCTCGTGGCGAAAGCGCACGGCGTGGATATTTTTAAAGTCGGCAGCGGCAACCCCGGCGCGACGAACGTCAAACGCGTCCTCGGTGCCAAGGCCGGCAACACCGTGCTCGTGCTCGACCTGATCAAAGGCGCGGTCGCTACGGGTTGGCCGCTGCTGCCGTTTGTGGTGACGGATCACCAATGGGTGCTTTCGGTGATCGGCGTCGTGGCAGCCGTGATTGGGCACGCCTTCTCGGTTTTCACGCGGTTCAAAGGCGGCAAGAGCGTCGCGACGGCTGCGGGCGGTCTGCTGGTGCTGATTCCCGGAGCCTGCCTGATCGCTTGCGCGACATGGGTGGTGACGTTTTATGCCTCACGCTTCGTCTCGCTCGCGTCCATTCTCGGCGCCGCGTCGGTGATCATCGCAAGTTGGTTTTTGGGCTATCCACTGGCGGTGTCGATTATCACGACGGTGTTGGCCAGTTTCATCATTTTGCGGCACCACGAGAATATCCGCCGACTGCTCAACGGCACTGAAAGTCGCTTTGTCAAGAAGGCGCCTGCCGCAGCCGGCGGGGGCGGGGAAACTAAACCTCCGGCGCAACCCTGACGCGCGAATTGCTTCGGCGCGACGGTGGTATGACGCACGGTGCGGACTAGCGCCTTGCCAAACCGCACTCCAACGCGCCATTTAACCGAGTTCGTAACATGGCACTCATTGTTCAGAAATATGGCGGCACTTCCGTCGGCGACGTCGAACGGATCAAGAACGTGGCCGCGCGCATCAAAGCGACCTGCGACGAGGGCCACCGCGTGGTCGTGGTGGTCTCGGCGCGCAGCGGCGTGACCAACGAGCTCATCGCCCGCGCCAAAGCCATCAACCCGCGTCCCGACACGCGCGAAATGGACATGCTGCTCGCCGTCGGCGAACAAGAGACGATCGCCCTCACCGCAATGGCACTCCACGCACTCGCTGTGCCGGCGGTTTCCTACACGGGCGCGCAGGCTGGCATCGTGACCGATCTGGTGCACATGAAAGCCAAGATCATGAACATCGTGCCAACCGCTCTGCGCACGGATCTGGCGTCGGGCAAAGTGATCATCGTCGCCGGTTTTCAGGGACTTAATTCCGCCGGGCAAATCACGACGTTGGGTCGCGGCGGTTCCGACCTCACGGCGATTGCGCTCGCGGCGGCGTTGCAGGCCGACAAATGCGAAATCTACACCGACGTTGACGGCGTTTACACCGCCGATCCGCGTTACGTGAAGGACGCGCGGAAGTTGACCGAAATTTCCTACGACGAAATGCTCGAACTCGCGTCGCAAGGCTCCAAGGTGATGCAGTCGCGTTCCGTCGAATTCGCCAAGAAATACGGCGTCATTTTTGAAGTCCGCAGCAGTTTTAACCACAACCCGGGAACTATCGTGAAAGAAGAAGTCGCTTACATGGAAAAGGTCGTCGTGCGCGGCGTCGCCGTCGACAAGGACCAAGCCAAAGTCGTGATCAGCAATCTCCCGGACAAAGCCGCGAGCGCCGCGCACATCCTCCGCGCCCTCGCCGAAGCGAGCATCAACGTCGATATGATCGTGCAAAACGTCGGTCACAAAGGCTTGGTGAATTTGACCTTCACGGTGCCGAAGGACGATGCCCACGCGGCGGTCAAAGTATTACCGGAAGTTTTCCAGAAACTCGGCGGCGGTGAAGTCGCGGCTTACGACAATATCGCGAAACTCTCCGTGGTCGGCGTCGGCATGCGCACGCACGCCGGTGTGGCGGCGCAAATGCTCGAGGCGTTGGCGGAGCAGAACATCAACGTCGAACTCATCGCCACCTCCGAAATTAAGGTGACGCTCGCCGTCCCCCGCGAACGCGCCGACGACGCGCAGCGCGCCGTGCACACCGCGTTCGGTCTCGGGCTGGCGTAATTTCCTCGTTCTCCTTCGCTCCCTGCGCTTGCCTGTTTCCGCGCGTTGGTGACGCGGAGATCGAACGATGAAATACATTTCCACACGCGGTGAATCCGAAGCGGTTTCCTTCCGGGAAGCCGTTTCGATCGGACTCGCGCCGGATGGCGGTCTTTACCTGCCGCAAATTCTCCCTGACATTTCGCAACGCCTGCGCGCGTGGGGCGATCTGAGTTATGCGGAACTCTGCACGGAATTTCTCGGGATGTTTGCGACAGACATTCCCGAGGACGTGCTGTCGCGGATCGTGCACCGCTCTTACGGCACGTTTACGCATCCGCAGATTGCGCCGTTGCGCCAACTCGATGACCGCACCTACGTGCTGGAGTTGTTTCACGGTCCGACGCTCGCGTTTAAGGATTTTGCGCTGCAACTGCTCGGCAATCTCTACGGCTGGGAATGCGAACAACGCGACCGCAGCATCAACGTCCTTGGTGCCACTTCAGGCGATACCGGCGCGGCTGCGATTCACGGCCTGCTCGGTAAACCGCGCACCGCCATTTTCATTCTCTATCCCGATGGTCGCGTGTCGCCGTTGCAGGAACGCCAGATGACCTGCACCGGTGCCGCAAATGTGCACGCGATTGCGCTCGATGGTTCGTTCGACGACGCGCAACGCATCGTGAAAGAGTTGTTTGGCGATCACGCTTTCGCGGCCCAGCACCGTTTGTCGGCGGTTAATTCCATCAACCTCGCGCGGATTCTCGCGCAGTGCGTCTACTACCTCTACACGTGGTTGCGACTGCCGGAAGCGGCGCGTGAATCCGTCGAGTTCGTGGTGCCGACGGGCAATTTTGGCAACGTGTTCGCTGGTTGGCTGCTGGAACGGATGGGCGTGCCGATTCTCGGCTTTCGCATCGCGACAAATCAAAACGACATTCTCCACCGCTTCTTTCAAACCGGTGAGTATCGCGTCGGCACGGTGCAGCCGAGTTTGGCGCCGTCGATGGACATCCAGATTGCTTCAAATTTCGAGCGACTGCTCTATTATCTGCACGACGAAAATCCGGCGCGCGTGCGCGCGGCGATGGCGGAGTTGAAGGCGGGCGGGTCCTATCGCTTGCCGGAGTTTGATCGTGACACGTTTAGTTCCACGTCCACCAGCGATGGCGAAATTTCCGCGACGATCGCGCAAGTCTGGCAGAAATTTGGCTACATCGTTGATCCGCACACCGCGTGCGGCTTTCGCGATTTGCAGCCTGATCGCACCAGTGTCGTGTTAGCGACGGCGCATGCGGCGAAATTTCCCGACGCGCTCGCCGGTGCGATCAACCAACGACCGACGCATCCGGC
>JAUXXD010000050.1 GCA_030681265.1 Candidatus Didemnitutus sp.
AGCACTACATGACCGGCATCCGCGACACCTCCACCAATCGAGCCAACTACGCCACCGCGCTCACCCGCGCGCTCCACCTTTATCTTTTCAATAACTACGGCTATTCGCTCGCCGCCTACTCCGTCAGCCGCCTCGCCGCGCCCCCCACCACCAAACTCAGCCGCGGCGGCGCACCAGTCTCCGTCACCGTCAACCGCACCGGCAATCTCACACTCAGCACTTCGCTCGCCCTCTCCTTCGGCGGCACCGCTGTGCTCAACACCGACTACACGGTTTCCACCACGTCCGTCAGCATCGCCGCCAACGAGGCGACGAAAACATTCACCCTCACCCCGGCCGTCTCCCCCAACTCCGCCGGCGATAAATCAATTCTCGTTTCGCTCGCCCCGACCATCTCGCAGGCCGCCGACACTGCGCCACTCACGTTCACCTTGAGCGACGGCACGAATCAAACCGTGCACCTCACCGCCATCGCCGACTCGGTCACCGAAGGCACCGGCGTCGCCACTTTTCAAGCCGAGCGCACGCACACCGCTTCCGCCCTCACGGTGCCGCTCTGGTGGTCGGGCACCGCCTTGGCAGAAGCCGATTACCACAGCGCACCCGCGAGCGTGACGTTTGCCGCGGGCGTGGCGTCTGTGGAATTTTCCGTGCCCGTGGTCGACGACGGCCGCGCGGAAGCAGACAAGACGCTCATCGCCACACTCGCGAACGGCAGCGGCTACGTCCTCGGTTTGCCCGCGGCGGCCAGCGTCACGATCATCGATGATGATCGCCCCGCCGGTCTTGCCGCATGGTTGCGCGGCGAACTCGCCAACAATGTCGCCTTCGATTCCTCCGGCAACAACCGCCACGCCACCACGCTGCCCGCTACTAGCTCGCTCTCCGCTGGTCCGACCGCGCTCGTCCTCAGCGGAGGCGTTCCTGCGATCAACTTCGACGGCGCGAACGACACCGCCGCGCTGCCGCGCTTCACGCCCGATCCCGCCGGCGCGTTTACCGTCGCGTTTTTCTTCCGCCTCTCGACGCATGCCAACTCGGCCACCGACCAAAGTCTGCTCAGCTACGGTGCGCGCGGCTCCCTCGGTTCGCTGCACGTCTATTTGACCTCCACCACCAATTTGCGCACCAGCATTCCGAGCGCCGGGGGTGCCCTGTTGATCGATGTCTCGCTGTCTTCGCCCGGTTGGCAGGACAATGTCTGGCGGCACTATGCCATCTCCGTCGCCAACGACGGCAGCGTGCGCGTTTACCTCAACGGTGTGCCCCGCCCCACCGCCACGGGACGCACCGGCACGCTCGCGCCCAATCAACTCTTTTGGCTCGGTTGGCGCGCCGTAGGCGGCACCGGTTCCACCACGAATTCTTTTATGCGCGGCGCGCTGCGCGATTTTCGCGTTTACCAACGCGCGCTCGGCCAAGCCGAAATCACCGCGCTCACCAACGAAGTGCAGAACTACGCCGCCTGGCTTGCGCAAAATAATTTGCCCGCCAATCTCATCGGCAGCGACGACTCCGACGCCGACGGTTTCCCCGCGCTCGTCGAATACGGCGTCGCCGCCCGTCCCGCGCTCGCCGACTTGCCGCCGCGTTACACGGTGCAAGCGAGCAACGGAAAACTCAGCCTCACTTTCTTGCGCGACACCGCCGCGACCGACGCAACGTGGACGGTCGAAGCCAGCACTGATCTCGCGACATGGCAGCCCATCGTCCAACGCAGCGGCACGGCCAACCAATGGACCATCCTCGTCGGCGGTGCCGCCGTGACCGAACAAAACGGCTACGTCGTCGTCACCGATTCCAGCGCACCCGTCACCGGACGCTTCCTGCGTTTGCGCGTCAGTCTCTAACCCGGTGCGCCGCCGAGGGTAATTCGGCGGCGGCGATGCCAACTCGACTACGGTCGCGAAACTTTCAAGCGGAAGAATGCCTGGTTCGCCGAACTCAACGGATAGCGTGCGCGCCACGTTTCGGTTGTGCCGGTCGCGGTGCGTTCGTGTGTGACGCCGGTAGTCGTCCACGTCGTGAGATTGGTCGATACTTCGACCACATAAGTCACATCGCTGCGATCTGCCGGACGTTGATAAACAAACGTCCAATCGCCCGCCGTCGCGGTGACTTCGGTGGCGCGATTCGAATCGGCCAACTTCGGATTACGCCCGAGCGCGTATTCGACGAGATTGCTCAACCCATCGCGGTCAAAATCCGCGTTCGGACCAGTGCGCACGGGATCGCCGAGTTCCTCGGCCGTGAAGGTCTCAAGCAGCCACACGAGGAAGTCGGGCGTGACGGTGAAGGTGCGCTCGACCGGCGCGGCAGCGAAGAACGAACCGTTGCCCGGCTGCGTGGCGCGCACGGTGACTGCACCGGTGCCGAACAGCGTGAGCAAATTGCCGTCGATGGCGGCGAGGCCGGAAACGATTTCATATACCACCGGCAGCCCGGAGCTGGCGGTGGCGCTGAGCGTAATCGGCTCAAGCGTGAACTGCCGGTTGGGCAGCGGCGCGAAGGTGAT
>JAUXXD010000056.1 GCA_030681265.1 Candidatus Didemnitutus sp.
CGGCGGGCCATTCGTCGGCGGAAAAATCGCGTTCGAAGTCGACCAAGGGCAACGGCAGCAACGCTTCCCAGCCGAAGTTGCGGGCGAGTGCTGCTTCGACAAAGAGTTGATCGGCACCGGCGGCGACGGACGAGAGGCCGATCCATTCGCCGGCGGCTTCCTGTTCCAACTCGGTCAACACGTGGGCAATCGCCTGCGCGGTGCCTGCCGGGTCGGTGAGGAGCCGATGGCCGGTGAAACCCACGACGTGGAACAAGGGTAATTGGCCGGCGGGAACGTTGGGGAGACTCATAGGCCGAAACGGATGGCCAAGGGCGTGCCAGTCGCGTGGGGGAGTGGCAAGGGCTAAGGTCGGTGCGCCGGTGAATCTGCAGGGGCGCGGGCCGATTTAGCCGTTGCCTCAGGGGGCCATCGTCGCCGACTTTCTGGCGACACGTTTCCCCACATGAGCACCTTTTTTCAAATCCTCGGCGCCCTCGGTGTTTTTCTCTTCGGCATGAAGGTGATGAGCGAGGGCATCCAGAAGGCCGCGGGCCAACGGATGCGCACGGTCATGTCGACGATGACCAAGAATCGTTTCTACGCGATTCTCACGGGGTTGTTTGTGACGTCGCTGATTCAGTCGTCGAGCGCGACGACGGTCATGGTGGTGAGTTTCGTCAACGCGCAGTTGCTCACGCTGGTTGAGGCGGTCGGCGTGATTTTCGGGGCGAATCTCGGCACCACCTTGACGTTTTGGATCATCTCGGTTTTTGGTTTCAAATTCAGTCTGTCGTCGATTGCGCTGCCGATCATTGGCCTTGGTTTGCCGCTGTTGTTTATCAAGCGGGGCAAGTTGAACGAGTGGGGTGAGGTCGTGATCGGTTTTGGACTGTTGTTCCTCGGCTTGATGTTCCTCAAGGACTCGGTGCCGGATATTCGCAACCATCCGGAGGTGCTGGAATTTGTGAAGGACTACACGGGGCACGGCATGTTCTCGCTGCTGTTGTTCATCGGCATCGGCATCGTGCTGACGATTGTGGTGCAGTCGTCGTCGGTGGCCGGAGCGATTACCATCACCCTCGCCTACAAGGGCTGGATCGATTACCACAGTGCCGCCGCCATTGTGCTCGGCGAAAACATCGGCACGACGATCACGGCCAATGTCGCGGCCTTCGGTGGCTCGGTCGCTGCCAAACGCGCGGCGCGGGCCCACACGGTGTTCAACGTAATCGGGGTCCTCTGGATGCTCGCAATTTTCTATCCGTTCGCGGACATGATTAATCGCTTAGTGCCGGGCGATGCGGCCAACCCAGCCCACGTGGCCATCAACCTCGCGGTGTTCCATTCCCTGTTTAATCTACTCAACATCGTCGTGCTCGTCGGCTTTGTGCCGCAGTTGGTGCGCTTCGTCACGAAGCTCGTCCCTGACGAACCGAAATCGGGCAAGGCCATCCGCCTCGAATATTTCTCCACCCCACTGACGATGACTGGTGAACTCAACCTCGCCGAAGCCGAGCGAGCCGTCAGTCGCATGGCTGAGCTGACAACGGAGATGTTTCACGGCTTTGTCGAAGTCTTCGAAAATCCGAAGGCCAACGTGAAACACAAGATCGCCGAGCTGAAGGCCTACGAAGAAACGAGCGATCAGATGGCGCACGACATTACGAGTTACCTGATTCTGTGTTCGACCGACAAACTCAGTCCGGCCAGTGCGCCGCGCGTCGCCTCACTTATTCGCATCGCAGCGGAGTTGGAGGAAATCTGCGACGGTTGCTACCGCTTGGTGCTGCAAGTCGAACGCAAGATTCGCAAAGAGCGCGACTTCTCCGAGGAAAGTCAGCGCAAGGTGAGTGAATTTGCGGCGCAGGTCGCGGCCTTCATGAAATTTTTCCAGCGCCACCTGACGGGCGAACTCTCCGATGCCGCGATGGATGCCGCTTATCGGATGGAGCACGAAATCGACGTGAACCGGAAGAAGCTCCGCCGCGACTCCGTCAAGCGCATGCAGGAAAACAACCAGGTGAAAATTGAGATGATCTTCCTGGACCTCATTTCCGAGATCGAGACCATCGGTAATCACGCGCTGAATATCTTCCAAGCGCTTCGCCGGTAAGAATAAATCACGGTCTGGCGATTGGTTTGCGTTGGGGGAAGACGGTCCGAGGGAGGCCACCCACCCCGGGCGGAGGGCCGCTGGCCGAGCTGCTCCGCAAAATCGGATCCAACGCCGGCGTGGTCTAAACACCCAACCCGTGCGGGGCGCCAACCGCCTCCCCTTGCAACCCTTCCTCAACAGAGCTGTTAAACCTCAACCTTTCGCTACTCCCACCGGTCCGATTTTGCAGAACTTGACGGACACAACTCCATTCGACCAAGCAGGCGGTGTATTTCGCCTGCATTTTCCCGTGGTGCGGACAAATTAAGGGTGTCGATTCATGGGTTTGTCCTTGCCTGCTCGTGGGGCGTTCTGATTTTGATGGGCTAGTCCAGTTGACAAGGGCCATGTCGACTGAGGCATTCACCTCTTAACGGAAGTATGACCTCTCTCTACCTGCCCCAAACGCTTTTGCGTCCGGCTTGGACGCTTTGCGGAATAATGGTGGCATTCGTAATGCCGACAATAGTTTCCGCGCAGAGCGCCGTCGAGTTGCCTCTTGCCGATCAGCCGGCGCAAATGGTGCGCGTGCTGCAGTCACGCACGGTGCGGAGCGGCAACCGGACGTTTGTTTTCAATCGCGTGGAGCGGCCGGTGCTCATGGCGAGGCCGATGATCGTGGCCGCTGCCGCGCAAGACGAAGCTGCGGTCGTGACCCTCGCGAATGAGCCGGCGCGCTGGGTGTGCCGGACGTTTTCAGGGAGCGTGCAGGGCGGGGTCACGGAACTGGTCTGGTGGGATGAGGATGGCGGGCGTCACGTGGTCTACAGCAACGTCGATTTCATGTTGTTCCTGCCGTGGTTCGGCGTGCGGATTGAGGACACGGATTACAGCGCGTTGTTTTTCGGGATGAGCGATTACGGTGAGGAACTGCCGCAGGTGGCAGATAGGCAGCTCGCCGTTGCAGTGCGCGCTCTCGCGCGCGAGCGCACGGCGAACTATGTCGGCGCGCAGAGGCTCTCCGAGGAGGATGCGGAGTTGCTCGACCTGTTGCATGCCTGCTATGCGGCGAACCGGGACGAATTGAAGCGGCGCGCTGCGGCTGCGCGGGTCGCGGCCGCAGCGGCGCAGCGCACGGCCGCCGAGGAGGCGGCAAAGCCGCGGACGCTGGTCTTCAATTTCTGGAAATCTGCACCGGCCCCGGAGGCTACGCGATGAACCCGTGGCATAGTGCTTTGATCTGCACTCTTTTATGCACCCTTCCGGCAGGTCTCGCTGCCGCAGTCGTGGTTGACGAACTGACGTCCGCCCCCGGCCAAGCCGAAGGCACCCTGACGCTCTCGTGGTATGCCCGTTCGGGACAGACCTACTTCATTTTAACGACGGAGGATTTGGAGCAGTGGACCAGCCTGCCCGCAGTAGAAGTCGGAGCCAATGCGCTGATCGAATACACCATGCAAATTCCCGCGAACTTCACCAAGGGATTCTGGCGTCTCGCCGTGACCGATCTAGTTGCGGCGGATCCGTATGCGATGGATTTTGATGGTGACGGCATTCCCACAGCGTGGGAACTGCAACACGGCTTCAACCCGCTTTTTGCCGGCGATGCGTGGGGTGATCCCGATGGCGATGAACTGACCAATCTCGCGGAGTTCCGCCTCGGCATGCACCCGCGGGAGCCGGCGACAGCGCGCACACCGGCCCAACTCGGGTTTCAACTTTTTTCGCCGTAGCGCCGCGCCTGCGTCTATCCGCCCCCATGTGCTTGGGGGGTAGCACTTCTCCAACCTCGAAAATATTTCACATGAAATGGCGTATCGTTTTCCGACACCTCGTGTATTTTGTTTTCACGGTTTTGTTTTTCCCTTCGCTCTCCGCTTCGACTCGCGAACTGTATAATTTAGCCGCCATCAAGGCCCAATTGACCCTTCAAGCAGGTGACGATCCGGTCTCGGTGACGTTTGCCCGCACAGACGGACAGCCGTCGCGGTGCAAAGTGAAATTGGCGGTCACGGTCACCGGCGAGGTCGAGCGTAACGGCGCAACCACCGGATTCTACGATGAAGTGGTGCTGCGCGGCGGCGGGAAAGACCACTCGTTGTTTGCCGGCGACAAATCGCCGAACGCGAGCTGGAACAACGAGCCCTATCACGGAGTGATCAAGTCGAAATCAGTCACGGTGGACGTTACGCCCGGCGATGAAATTGCGCTCTCCTATCTGACGCGAAACGCGCGCTGGAACGAGGGCTGGGCGCGGATTGAGAGCGTGAAGGTGATGGACTCCGGCTGCGGAAGCTGTCCTGGCGGCGGTGGCAATGTGAGCAACGAGTGCGTCTCACTTGAGATCAGTCTCGGTTCGCAGGTGTCGGCGGAGGACACTGCCGGTGCGCTGCGGCTCAAAGTCGATCAACCCAGCGCCGCGGCCTACACGCCGGCGGCGCTGCAGCTCGTGACCGGACTTTACACGATCAACCCAGCGCTGCGGACGGACTTCACGAACGGCATCGTCCCGGCAATGGCCGTGCTCAATCCAGCGGGGGAACTGTGGAAATCAGGGGAAACGCTCCGGCAGGTGCTCTCACCCGCGTTACTGGCGGACATCGTGCCGATTTCCACGGTGAAATACGAAATCCGGATCTACCCGCGGGCGCGGGTGAGCGGGCGCGCTGCGTCGGGATTGTTCGCGGTAGCGGGCGATCCCACCGACACACTGTTCCGGTGGACGATCGAGAATCCCGAGCCTGCAGCGACGCCTGCGAGTCAGAAGGTCCGGATCACAAAGGCGAGCGATTGTTTTGCCCAGACTTATAACTTCGAGTGGGTGCCGACGGCGCAGGATTGGCAACTTACACGGGGCCGCGGCGCGCAGGCGATCCAAGAGCGGCGGACCAAGATGTCGAACGGAAGCGTGACCAGCGAGCGGCTGGAAATCCTCGATGCACTCGGTGCGGTTGTGCACGAAGAGAGCGAGACATGGCACAGCACACCGTCGGGCGAGCGTCCGGTGGCGCGCACGCTCGGCCGCGGCGCGCACGCCAAGACGACAAGTTACGAATACTGGCCGTCCGCCAGCGGAGCCAATCGGGAGGGCCGGCTAAAGCGCCAGACCGGACCGCACGGCCGCTGGGAATATTTCCACGACTACGACGCGCAGGGTAACGTCACGAAGAAGGTCGAGCAATATCTGAACAACCCGTTTACCGGCGCGTGGCCGGATTCCGCCAACCGCGTCCTAGAAACGTCGCGCAGTTTCACTGCGCCACTGGAGGAGCGTTTCGATTTTAATCTGGGAGCTTTCTCCACGTTTGGAGGTGGCGTCACTGGTCGCGCATGGAACCGCGAGACCGAGGGTGCGTTGAGCTATACAGTTTCCGATGCGACCGGTCTCACCGCGCCCGCTCGCACGGACGCCTGGCTTATTTCGCCGGCGCTGGACTTCGCCGGGACGGAAGCGGCGACGCTGCAATTTCGTTCTGACCGCGAAGGCACCGGAGGATCGCCTGTCTTTATTCAGGAAGTGCTCGTTTCGACCAACTATTCCGGTTCGGGTGATCCACGCGCCCCGGGTGTCGTTTGGCATCACCTTTCCGGGCTTGGCAATTACACGGACACGAGCTGGCGCACGTCAAACAAGGCCGACTTGTTCAATCAAACCGATGGCTCGGGCGCCCCCATAAATCTTCGAGTCTCGGAAGTATATATTGCGTTCCGCTTTGAGGGACATGCGCGCAAATGGCGAATCGACGACATCGTGGTCGCGCGCTCACGCCGTATCACCGAAAACACGAGCATTTCGCTCGCCGGACAGTTCATCGCCAAGACCTGGTCGGCCGACATCACACCGGTGGACGATCGATCAAGCCCGCAGGCGATCGAGGGCCGCACCGTGACGACCGCCGTGGCGACCGACCTGGCGGCAACGACGCTGGAATCGGCGGGCAACCGGGTCACCCGGCGGGAATATTACCCCAAGGACGCCGTCTCGCCCGGCCTGCCGCACCAGCCGAAACGCACACTCAATCCTGACGGGACCATCAGCCTCTTCGAATACGAAAAGACCGGTGTCGGCGGCCTGATCACGCGGGAGTGGAGCGGCGAGGCCAATGCCGCGAACACCGCCGTCACGCATGGTTACCTCTCCATCCGGGAGGAAAACGCCCAGGGCCACGTCATCGCCACGCGCCGCCACTACGTAAAGAGCGGCGTCGCCGACCTGCTCATCGAAACGATGGACGCGACCGGGTTCGACGCGCAGAACCGGCCAACGACGCTGATTTTCGGCGACGGCAGCACGATCGAGCGCACCTACAATTGCAGCGGCGTTAAAAGCGAAACGGACCGCGAAGGCGTGCGCACGGAAAACAAATACGACGACCACGGGCGCCTCTACCAAACCGAGCGCTGGCACGGCACCGTCCGCGAATCCTACGTGCGCTACGAATTGGACGCTGCGGGTCGCCAAACCAAGGAATTCCGCTGGGGCCGCGCCGCCGGCAGCGAGCAACTCGTGCGCGAGCGCAGCTTCCACACCAGTGGCGAACTCGCGTGGGAGATCGACGCGCTGAATCGGCAGATCGATCACGACGAGAGCGTTGATCCGGTCACGGGGGTTGTCACGCACACACATTCGCTACCGGGTGTTGCCACGCTGATCGCCCGCGCTGCAACGCGTTAACCCGATGGCAGCCCACACGAAATCACCGGCCAAGCCGTCGCGCCCGTGCGTTACCTGCACACCGTCGAGGGACACCCCGCGCAAGACGGTCAATACCTCCCCGTCGTCACGAGCGCTGTGCTCGATGCTGAGGGCAATTTGCCAGTCGCCAATGGCGTGCTCGCCGGCGAATTTACCGCGCAAGCCAGCGGCCCCGGAGGGGCTTACGCCTTCGAACGACGCCCCGCCGCCGACGGCAACGGGACCGTGCTCACCCAGACTTGGAGCGACGCCGCCGGACGCCTGGCCAAGCGCATTCACGCCGACGGGCGCACCGAACTCGCCACACACACGCTTTTTGAGGCGATAACCGCACTCGACGTCGACGGCGATGGCGCGATCGGTCTCGACGGCGCCGATGCCGTCCGCCGCACCACGCGCACCTACCTCGCCGCGCACGGCACGGTCGTGCAGCGCGACACGCTCGAAGCGCGCACCGACGCGAACATCTGGCAGTTGGTAACGCAGACGGACACGGAACTGCGCGACCTCAATGCCAACGGCCACGAAACGTGGACGACGAATTATTCCTCGACCACATACGCCCGCGAAATCATCGACCGCGCCAACCGCACGCGCAAAGTTGTCGCGACTCTGCCCGACCAATCACGTCGTGTGGCGGAATACAGCAACGGACGTCTCGCTTCGGAATATGCGCTCCCCGCCATCGGCACGACGCCCGCGCGCACCGTCACGCGCACCTACGACGGCCTCGGCCGCCTGACGAAGCTCAGCGATTCGCTCGACGGCGATACCGACTACGAATACCACGCCGACGACCGCGTTGCCAAAATCACCACGCCCGATCCGGACCCCACGAAAACGGGCGTGGGCTTCGAACGGCAGACCGTCATCATCAACTACATGCAGCAGGAAAACGGCGACGAACTCACCACCACGACGCTCCCTGGAGCCGTCGTGCAGAAGGCGCTCACGAATCCACGCGGTCAGCTCGTGAAACAGTGGGGCTACGGCGCCAACCCGCAGCAACTCACCTACACGACCGCCGGCCGCGTCGAGACCCTCACCACGTGGAAGGAGTTCAACCAAACTACCGGCACCGGCACCGCCGGCGCCGCGACGACCTTCTGGCGCTACCACCCCGCCGGTCTGCTCGCACAGGTCTTCTATAACTACCAAGGCGAAGACCCGCAAAATCCCGGCCAGATTCTCGCCGCCCCCGGCGTGCGCTACGCCTACACGCCCGGCGGACTGCTGCACAAACGCACCGCCGCGCGCAAAAACCCCCAGCAGCAGCCAGTCGAGACCGTTTACAACTACGACGACGGCGCAACCGGCGAGACCCACTCGCGCCGCCTCATCGGCATCAGCTACCTCAATCACGAGACCGCCTCCGCGGATATCGGCTACACCTATTACCGCAACGGCCAGATCGAGCGCGTCACCGACAGCTCCGGCACGCGCCGCCACGAGTTCAACGAAGGCCTGCTGACCAAAGTCGCCTACGAAACCGGCCCGCTCGCCGGCCTCGAAGTCGGCCGGGACTACGATTCGGCGACCGGTCGCCGAATCTCACAACTCACCGCCGGCTTCGCCAACGAAACACCGTTCCACAGCGTCAACTACGGCTACGCCGATCCGCTCGGCCGCCTCAAGACGCTCACCACCGCCGGCACCACGATGACCTACGCCTACCGCAGCGACACGACTGACCCGGTGAGCCTCACCTACGGCAACCTCACGGATCCGCTGTTCGTGCAGGAATGGCAGCGCGATCACCTCCGCCGCGTGCACACCGTCCGCTCCACGCGTGGCACCGGCACCGCGCAGCAACTCTATCACGAGACGACCCGCCGCTACGACGACCTCAACCGCGCCACCCGCGATACGCACCTCGACGGCAACTACTGGAGCTACAACTACGACTCGCTCGGGCAGGTTTCCTCCGCGCAAAGGAAGCGCGCGAACGATAACGCGATTCCC
>JAUXXD010000067.1 GCA_030681265.1 Candidatus Didemnitutus sp.
CGGCGGCGTGGAGGGTGGGATTGTGTTTTTCCAAGGACTGCAGGTAGACGGTTTCGTCGTAGGGTTGGTGGTCGTGCCAGCAGCGACCACAAACCAACGCCCTTGATCTCACCTGAATCGCTGATGTCATCTCCGCTCAACATGGCCCAGTTCTTCAAAAGAGACGGCTTGCGCGCCCGGCGGGCGTGGCTGATCTGAGGCGTCGGGCCGAAAGAGCGGCGCGGCGACTGTTGCTCCTTTGCAAGGACGGTATCGCTAAATCCAGCGCGGCCAATTTTCTCAGTCGCCCTGCGTTCGATTGTCGCATCGGCCTCTGCCTCCGCAGCGTGGTTCACGAGAACAGCACCCTTGGGCACCGTGCCGAGCGACCCGAGGCGTTCGGCAGACGGCGTGAAGTTGAAACTTCCCCAAGTCTAGCTTGCCTGCGCAAAGCGTGCCAGACGCGAGAGGGTGCGCTCTTTGCCGAGGAGGCGGAAAATGCTCGTGATGCTCGGTCCCGCATTCGTGCCGCTGACTGCGAGGCGCGCCACCGCTTGGTAATCGCCGAAGCCGAGACTCTTGCTTTCGGCGAGCGTCTTGATGCCGGCCTCGATCGCGCCATCGTCACTAAAATCCAGCGTCGGCAACGCCGCGATGAGTTCCACCAGCCGTTGCTTCGGCTCACCCTTGCCCATCACTTTCGCGCGCACTTTCTCGTCGATTAAAAATTCGTCGGTAAAGAAATAGCCTGTGTAGGCGGCGAGTTCGTCGATCGATTTGATCTTCGGCTGCGCCAACATCATCACGTCGGCGAAGTAGGTTTCGTTGGCCAACACTGTCGCGCCCGTTGGTTGTCCGGCAAAATATTCCTTCGCGGACGCAACGAATTTTTCCGACGGCAGTTCCAGCAAGTAGAGCATGTTCATGTGCGCGAGTTTTTTGCCGTCGAACTTCGCGTTGCTTTGATTGACGCCGGGCAAATCGAAGAGGCGCACGATTTCGTCCAACGTCATTTTCTCACGGTCATCGCCCGGATTCCAACCGAGTAGCGACAGGTAATTCACCAGCGCCGGAGGGAGAAAGAAGCGCTGTTGGTATTCCTCCACCAGCGCCCCCTTGTCACGTTTACTCATTTTGCCCTGCCCCATTTCGGGCGACTTCAAAATCAGCGGAATGTGCGCAAACGCCGGCGGAGTGACGCCGAAGCCCTCGTAGAGGCACACGTGTTTGCTCGTGTTAGAAAGATGGTCTTCACCGCGGATGATGTGGCTGACCTTCATCTCGATGTCGTCGACGACGTTGACGAAGTGAAACACCGGATGGCCGTCCGAACGCACGATCACGAAATCCTCATCTTCGGCGCGCTCGACGCGGCCACGAATCAAGTCGTTGATCACCACCGGACCGCGCTTGACCTTCTCGACCTCTTTTTGGCGGTGCTCGTCGAACACCGTGTAGCGGTCGCCCAGTTGCTTGAACCAAATCGCGCCGTCCTTCTTGTAGGCGCGTCCGGCGTCCTGCAACTGTTGCAAGTAGCGTTGGTAAATCGCGCCGCGCTGACTTTGCCGATACGGGCCGTAGTCGCCGCGTTCGCCTTCGCCGTGGGGATTCGGACCTTCGTCCCAATTCAGGCCGAGCCAGCTCAGGCTGTCGTAAATCAATCGGAGAAACTCCGCGCTGTCGCGCGCCTGATCAGTATCCTCGATGCGCAAAATAAACGTGCCGCCGGTGTGGCGCGCGTAGAGCCAGTTGAACAAGGCGGTGCGAGCACTGCCAATGTGGAAGAAGCCGGTGGGGCTGGGAGCAAAACGGACGCGAACCTGAGACATGGCCACTATGAGAGCAGCAAGCCGCGGCGCGAGCCAAGGCAATAGATGCGACGAGTCCCTACTTCGGCCACCGGGTTCACTCCGGCCGCGCCGCGTCGCGCCGCAGTTTCCTCCACCGCTTCGCGGTCATTTTCACTGCTGCGCTCGCGACCGCCGGGGCCACCCACGGCGGCGGTTCGGGCAACATCCGCACGACAAACGCATCGATCACCGCCTGCGCCTCCGCCGCCGGCAAATCCATGTGCTTTTCCGCAAAGCACGCCAGATCGCGCGGCCATGGCGCGGTGAATAAGTGGGGCAACCCCGCGCGACGCAAATCGATCGCCGCGCAGTGCAACGCCTGCCGCGTCAACGGCAGTTGCTCACTGTGCCGCGCCGTCCACCCGTGCAACGCGAATTCCAAATACAGCGTCGGATCGGGCCCGTAAAGTTTGTCGCCGACCACGCGATGCCCGAGCCACTCCGCATGTGCGCGAATCTGGTGTTTGCGACCGGTGATGAGCTCGACGCCCACCAGCGTGTAGCCGCGCCGCGATATCAACGGATGAAACACCGTCGTCGCTTCCTGCGCGCCGTCCGTGCCGATCTCGACGACGCGTTGTTTCACGGTGACATTTGCCGTCGGATCCGGCCCGAGCGCACGCTCCACGCGGGATGGTTCACGCAATTCACCTTCGAGCAACGCCACATAGACTTTACCGAGCAGGCGCTTCGCCACCGCCTTGCCCAGCCGGCCGGCGACCACCTCATTTTTGGCGAGAATAATCACTCCAGAAGTCTCGCGATCGAGCCGATAAACAAAGCGGATGGTTTGCAGTCTCAATCCCTCTCGCACCGCACCGGCCAGACTCGACCACGGGCCGTTTTTGGACGGATGCACGACGAGCCAACCCGGCTTGTCGATCACAAGCAACTGGCTGTCCTCAAACGTGACCCACGTGGACAACTCCGTGGCCACGACGAGCGGTGCCTCCGCCGGTGGCAGATTCTCGGGTTCATGCGCGCTCACGGAATTTCGTTCAAAAATTATTACGGATAAACTGAGGCAAGAAGGTTTGCCAAAACCAGCCCGCCGCATAATCGTCTCGGTGTCGAATGAAGAACTTTCCTCCCACCGGAAAGAGCGGTCTGCCCGAGCGGCGGACGCTGCGTTACCACCGACCGGGCTCAGGGTCATTTTCCCCTCGTGCACTCATTAACCCACCAGGAAAACCATGAATAATCCGAACTCATCCCACGACGTTATCATCTCCGGCATTCACCTCGATCTGACTCCTTCCTTGAAATTTTATGTGAAGGAGAAGATGGAGCGACTGTTCCGCCACGATGAGCGAATCGTGCGCATTCGGATCGATCTGGAGTGCGACGCGAAGCACGACAAACAGCACAAGTTCATCGCCAAAGCGACGCTGCAAGTCCGCGGACCGGACATCGTCGCCACCGCGTTCGCCGAGGAATGTCACAAAGCGGTCGATTTACTCATCGACAAGCTCGACCACTCCATCCGCAAGCGCCACGGCATGGCGAAGGACAAGCGCAACCATCCGCACGCCGTCGAATGGGATGATGTTGCCCTGCCCAAGGCGATGTAAGGCAGCTGCCACTCACAGCGCCCGGTATTCGGCCCGCTTTGCGCGGGCCTTTTTGTTGGCCGAAACAGCGCGGACCTCGCTGCGCCAAAAAGACTAAACCACGCCCGTGCACCCAAATCAGTCTGGAGCAATTCACTCGCGTCCGCTACCTTTTCAAACACTGCCCATGCGTCCCTACCCGATTGACGGTAAAAGCCTCACGTTGTCCCGCCTGCGCGGCTTGCTCGCCAGCCGCCGTCCGCTCACGCTGGCCGCGCTCGCCAAGCGCCGCATGAAGGCCTCCCGCGCCACCGTGGAGCGCCTGCACCACGACTCCGTGCCGCACTACGGCATTAACACCGGTTTCGGCATCCTCGCGCATCAACGCGTGCCGACGGCCGACATCGAACAATTGCAGGAAAACCTCATCTTAAGTCACGCGGTCGGCGTGGGCGACGAAGTGCCGGCCGAGATCGTGCGCCTGATGCTCTTGCTCAAAGTCAACGGACTCGCCGTCGGCCTTTCCGGCGTCACGTTGCAACTCGTTGAGCACCTCATCCGCTTCTACAACGAAGACGCGCTGCCGGTGGTTTACACGAAAGGCTCGCTCGGTGCCTCGGGCGATCTCGCGCCGCTCGCGCATCTCGTGTTGCCGCTCCTCGGACTCGGCGAAGTTCACTTAAAGGGCAAACGCATGTCCGCCGCCACTGCGCTCAAGCGCATCGGCCTGCCACCGCTCAAGCTGCGCTCGAAGGAAGGACTAGGTCTAATCAACGGCACGCAATTCATGTCGGCCTACGCCGTGCACTGCCTGCTGCGGATTGAAAATCTTTGCTCTACGGCTGATCTCGCCGCTGCGACTACCTTGGAAGCTGCGCGCGGCAGCGCGGCACCATTCGACGCGCGCATTCAACTCGCGCGTCCGCATCACGGCCAACGCGATGTCGCCCACAACATCCGCCAACTCCTCCGCGGCTCCACGATTCTACCGTCGCACGCGCATTGTCCGAAAGTGCAGGACCCCTACTCGTTGCGCTGCGTGCCACAGGTGCACGGTGCCGTGCGCCTCGCGCTCGTCCACGCGCGGCAAGTCGTTGAAACCGAAATAAATTCCGCCACCGACAATCCGTTGGTTTTCGAAAACGGCGATGTGATTAGCGGCGGCAATTTCCACGGCGAACCGCTGGCCTTCGTGCTCGATTATCTCGCCATCGCGACCGCAGAGATCGCGTCGATTTCCGAGCGGCGCATCTACATGCTGTTACACGGCGACACCATCGGCGACCTCAAGGTGCCGAAACTGCTCATGCGTGACACCGGACTCAACTCCGGCTTCATGATTCCGCAATACACCGCGGCGGCCCTCGTTTCGGAAAACAAAATTTTTGCGCACCCCGCGTCGGTTGATTCCATCCCGTCGTCACTCGGTCAGGAAGACCACGTTTCGATGGGCTCAATCAGTGCGACGAAATTGATCGAAGTGGTAAAGAACACCGAGACTGTGCTCGCCATTGAATTCATGTGCGGGGCGCAAGCACTCGAATTTCACCGCCCGCTCCGCTCCGGCCGCGGCATCGAAGCGGCGTTCAGCGAATTCCGTCGCGCCGTGCCGTTCGCGCAAGCCGACCGTCTCTTCCACACCGATGTGCAAGCCGCGCTGGCTCTCGTGCGCAGTGGCAAGCTCCTTTCCGCCGCCACGCGCGCCGCAGGCAAGCTGCGTTAATTTCATCTCTTTCCCATGGCTCGCAAAACCAAGTCTCCTTCCCGTTCTGTTGCCCGCCCGGTCCGCGCGCCGCGTGGAACAAAACTCAGTTGCCAATCATGGGCCGCCGAAGCGGCGATGCGCATGTTGATGAACAATCTCGACCCCGAGGTGGCCGAGCGTCCCAACGACCTTGTAGTTTATGGTGGACGCGGCAAAGCCGTGCGCAACTGGGCTAGTTTCGACGCCATTATCGCGACGCTGAAAAAAATGGCGCCCGACGAAACGCTGCTCGTGCAATCCGGCAAACCCGTCGGCGTCGTGCGCACGCATCCCGATGCGCCGCGCGTGTTGCTGGCCAACAGCAATATTGTGCCCAAATGGGCGACCCAGGAAAACTTCGATGATTTCGAAAAACGCGGCCTGATGATGTATGGCCAGATGACTGCGGGCTCGTGGATTTACATCGGCACGCAAGGCATCTTGCAGGGCACCTATGAGACTTTTGCCGAGGCAGGGCGACAACACTTCGGCGGCACGCTCGCGGGACGGCTCTGCGTCACCGGTGGCTGCGGCGGCATGGGCGGCGCGCAGCCCCTCGCCGTCACGATGGCGGAAGGCACCTGCCTCATCGCTGACGTCGATCGCTCACGGCTCAAGAAGCGCGTGCATGACCGCTACCTCGACGAGATCGCGCCGAATCTTGACGCCGCCATCGACCGCGCCGCGCACTGCGCCAACGCGCGCGAGGCGCGCAGCATCGGCGTTGTGGCAAACATTGTCGATTTGCTGGAGCGCCTGATTGCGCGCAAGACGCGCGTCGATGTGCTCACCGACCAGACCAGCGCGCACGATCCGCTCGTCGGCTATGTGCCGGTGGGCTACGACTTGAAGGCCGCCGCGGTGCTGCGCAAACGCGATCCGCGCCAATACCAACGGCTCTCGCTCGCGACGATGGCGCGGCACGTGCGCGCGATGCTCGCGCTGCAAAAACGCGGCGCGAAGACGTTCGATTACGGCAACAACCTGCGGCAACATGCACTCGATCAGGGCGTGAAGCGCGCCTTCGATTTTCCGGGCTTCGTGCCCGCTTACATCCGTCCGCAATTCTGTCTCGGACGCGGACCGTTCCGCTGGGTGGCGTTGTCGGGCGATCCCGCCGACATTCGCGCGACTGACGAAGCATTGCTGGAATTGTTTCCGCAGGACGCTGCACTGCACCGCTGGTTGAAAATGGCAGGCGAGCGCGTAGCGTTTCAAGGTCTGCCTGCACGCATCTGTTGGCTCGGTCTCGGCGAGCGCGACCGGGCCGGATTGCTTTTCAACCAAATGGTCGCCGATGGACGCGTGAAAGCGCCGATCGTGATCGGACGCGATCACCTCGATTGCGGTTCGGTCGCGAGTCCGAATCGCGAAACCGAAGCGATGAAGGACGGCTCGGATGCGATCAGCGATTGGGCGTTGCTCAATGCGATGGTGAACATCGCCAGCGGCGCGTCGTGGGTGAGTTTCCATCACGGCGGCGGCGTCGGCATCGGTTACAGTCAACACGCCGGACAGGTCATCGTCGCCGACGGCACACCAGACGCTGCCCGCCGCTTGGAGCGCGTGCTGACCAATGACCCGATGATGGGGGTCTTCCGCCACGCCGACGCGGGCTACGCAGAGGCGCAGGATTGTGCCGACCGGCTAAACGTGCCAATTCCGGTTCGCACGTGGTGAACTCATGACGTCTTTCCCTCACTTGGTCCCCGGCAAATGGCCGGCCAAACTCGCGGCTGATCGCTTCGCGGCGATGATCGCGCGCAAATCTCCGGCAGGCTGCGCCGTCGCGCTGCTCGGAATTCCCGACGATCTCGGCGTCAAACTGAACAACGGGCGCATCGGCGCGGCGGGAGCACCGACGGCAGTGCGGGCAGCGTTTGCGCGTTACGGCAATGCGCAACCGGCCTCGGGCGATCTGCCGCGCGTCTATGATGCCGGCGACATCGCCGTTTCAGATTCGCTCGCAGAAACCCATCACCGCGTCACGGCCGCGACCGGCGCGCTACTCGACGCCGGCTTGTTTCCCATCGCAATCGGCGGCGGACACGATCTTACGTTTCCATTTGTGCGTGCCGTCGCGGCGCGTTTTGCGAAACCGACGGGCATCTACTTCGACGCCCATCTCGATGTGCGCGAGACGACTGGCTCGGGCATGCCATTTCGCAAACTGATCGAGGACTGCGGCGTGCCCGCACTGCATTTGCACGGTTTCCGGCCGCTGGTGAATTCCGCCGAACACTACGCGTGGTTTCGCACGCACGGCGGCAAGGCGTCTCCCGACGGTGCGCCCGTGGCATTGCCGAAGGCGAAGCATCTGTTCGCGAGTTTCGACGTCGATGTGCTCGACAGCGCACACGCACCCGGTGTCAGTGCGCACAATCCCGCAGGATGGACGGTGCGCGAAGCCGAAATGTGGGTGCGCGCTTGCGGTGCCAGTCGCTCGGTGCGCTGTTTCGATCTGATGGAATTCAACCCAACACACGACGTCGATGGCCGCACGGCACGTGTCGTAGCTCACTTGCTCTTAACTTTTCTCGCCGGATTTGCCCAACGATGAGTCTCCATCTTCGCAACGCTCGCCTTCTCACTCTCGCCGGACCGACCGGCGCGCGCCGTGGTCCGGCATTGCGCGAGTTGGGCGTGATTCCCCATGGCGAAGTGCTGGTGCAGGACGGTCGTATCGCCGCCGTCGGCACGAAGGTTGACGCGCCCGCCGACGCGGAAGTCATCGATGCGGCGGGTCGCGTGCTGATGCCGGGATTCGTCGATTGCCACACGCATGCCTGTTGGGCGGGCGACCGGCTCGACGAGTGGGAGAAGAAGCTCAACGGCGTGCCTTATCTGCAGATTTTAAGAGAAGGCGGCGGCATCCACTCCAGCGTGCGCGCCGTGCGCGAAGCGACGCAGAAGCAACTCGCTGCGTCGTTGCGTGAGCGTCTCGGGCAAATGCTGCGCATGGGCACGACGACGGTCGAAGTGAAGAGTGGTTACGGCCTCAACACCGAGGCGGAACTCAAGATGCTGCGTGCGATTCGGCGCGCGGCGACGGAATGGCAAGGCACCGTGGTGGCGACGGCGCTGCTCGGGCACGCCGTCGAGGGCGACTTGGAGGACTATTCGCGGATGGTGGTGAAGGAAATGCTTGCCGAAGTTTCCCGCGAATTTCCCGACATTGCCGTCGATGCGTTTTGCGAACGCGAAGCGTGGTCGGTGGAGGCGTGCCAGCGGTTGTTCGAGAAAGCGCGCAAGCACCACCCTATCCGCGTCCACGCCGATCAGTTCACCTCGCTGGGCATGATTCCGGAAGCGATCCGCCTGCACGCGCGCAGCGTCGATCACCTCGAAGCGTCGACCAAGGCCGATCTCGTCGCGCTCGCGCAGTCGGAGACCTTTGGCGTTATTCTACCGGCGACGGGATTTCACACTGACCAACGTTTTGCCAAGGCCGGCTTCTTTGTCGATCAAGGCGGCGCGCTCGCTCTCGCCACCAATTGCAATCCGGGTTCGTCGCCGACCGGTTCGATACCTTTCGCCATCGCGCTCGCCGTGCGGTTTTGTGGATTGCTTCCCGCGGAAGCAATTACGGCTGCGACTGTGAATGCGGCGGCGGTGCTCGGTTTCAGTGATCGCGGCACGATCGAAGTCGGCCAACGCGCGGATTTGGTGCTTTTGCATCACAAGGACGAACGGCAACTCGCCTACGAGCTGGGTGGCAATCCGGTTGATCTCGTCATCTGCGGTGGCGCATTGGTGCGCCACTGAGCGCGCTCAATAGCCAGCCGCGGCGTAAGATCCCTGCCCGGTGCCGTAGATGAGAATCTGGCGTTCAAAGGTGCAGACCACGCGACCGTCCTGCGCCCGCGCCGTCGTGCGCACGCGAATGATGCCTTGGCCGGGGCGCGATTTCGACGGACGTTTCTCCAACACGGTCGATTCGGCGTAAACCGTTTCGCCGGCGCGGACGGTGTCGTGAAATTTCACATCTTGCCACGCGAGGTTGGCGACGATTTTGGAAAACGTCTTCGTCATCATGCCGGTGACGACCGCGAGCACGTGCAGCGGATTGATCGGCAGTGCGCCGTTGCTCGACTGCGCGTGAAAATGCGCGTCGGTCAACGCGGGCGATTGGTCGAGCGCGCGCAAGGTGTGCTGCACACTCTCCTCCGCCGAAAAAGTTTTGCCCGGGCGATGTTCGTAGGTGTCGCCCACGGTGACGTCGTCGAAAAACAAACCCATCCGTTCGAGGAAGACGCCGGGGGCGATTTCGTGATGGGAAGCGTGTTTGTCCATGGCGTCAGTAGTCGAGCCGGGTGAACGCGTCGTAGCCCGCGCGCGCCACCAGCAATTCGTAGGTGAGCGTCGCAACGACTTCACCGCGTTGGTTGATGCCGTGCGTGCGCACTTTTACGCGGCCGACGTGCGGTTGCTCCGACTCGGAACCGACGGCGAGAATCTCCGATGCGGCGTAAAGGGTGTCGCCGCCAAAGGTTGGCTTGGGCAACGCAATCTCGTCGAAGCCGAGCAACTGTGTTTGTTTGGCGAAGGTTTTCCACGTCATGCCCATGACGACTTTTGTCGTGAGTGTAGAGTCCATCAGGCAACGCTTCCATTCGCCGTGTGCGGCAAACTGCTCGTCGAAATGCAGCATTTGCTGATTGAGCGTATCGAGACATTCGTCGCGGCTGTCCTGTTGCGACAACGTCAGGCCCGGGCGGTGTTGGAATTTTTGTCCGACCGCAAACTGTTCAAAATCCAAGCCGAAGCGTTCGCGGTAACGATTCTCTCCGACTGGCACATAGGCAGTGAAGGCACTCATGAAGTGGAGACTCCGGCGTGAGCGAGCACGCGTTGCGCGGAGCGATACATCGGCACGTCAATCATCTGACCGCCGATATTGGCAACGTGTCCCGCAGCGGCTTCGAAAGCGGCGACGAGTTGCTGCGCACGCGCGACTTGTTCGCTGGTCGGTTGAAACGCAGCTTGAATCGTCGCGCATTGCTGCGGGTGGATCGCCAGCTTGCCGACGAAGCCGAGGGTGCGCACACGGGCGCATTCCGCGGCGAGTCCTGCGTCGTCACCCAAATCGATGTATGGTTGATCGAGCGCAGCAACTCCTGCGGCAGCGCAAGCGTGCACGACTTGCGTGCGCGGCCAGAGCAAGGCGTCCCAGGTCGGTTCGCCGCCGGTCTCGGCGGACAAATCGAATCCGCCAAAACCCACGGCGGCAATTTGGGGCGAGGCGGCCGCGATCTCGTAAGCGTGGCGCACGCCGCGCACGGTTTCGATGAGGCAAACGACGCGTGGTTGTCCGAAAAGTTTAGCGAGAGCGAAATGGATTTCGTCGGCGGATTCGACTTTGGGCAACACCACGACTTCGAGCGGCAAGGCGGCGGCGTTGAGCGCGGCGAGGTCGGCGTGTCCGCTGGGAGTGCGCACGCGGTTGACGCGCAGCGCGGAGACAAATGGC
>JAUXXD010000020.1 GCA_030681265.1 Candidatus Didemnitutus sp.
GATGTCGCCGGTGCCGGTGGTAAAGCGGCTGTCATCGGCTTGCGTGATCGAACCAGTGGTCGCCACCACGTTGATCGTGCCGGTGGACCCAGTGGTGATGTCGGCCGTGGCCGTGAAGGTAAGGCTGTTCGAGGCCGTCAGCGTGACGTGGCCGCTGCCGGAATTGATGTCCGCATTCGCCGTGATGGAACCGGTGGTCGCGACGCGCACATTACCCGTGCCGTGCGCGCTGATCGCCGTGTTGTCCGCCGCGGCCGTGCCGTCGTTGAGCGTCAGGTCGCCGCCCGTCACCAGGACGATCGAACCGTTGCCGCTCGTCGTGCGCACGTCGGATTGCGCCGCGTCCGTCACCGCGCTGACAGTCGCGTCCGTGGCGACGAGTTGAATCGTGGCCGCCACATCGTCAACGATGAGGGTGTCGGTTTCGGTGATGTAGATGCCGCCGCTGGTCGCCCGCGCGCTCAGGGTGGTCACCAAAGTTTCAATGTGGTCGGTGGGCAGACCGATGCCAACGCCGGCCCACAGACGCAGGCCGCTCGCGATGACATCTTCGCCGCCGAACGCGCTGCCGGCATCCAGGATCGAACCGGTCGTGGCCGTGAGCGAGGCGTTGCCGCCTGTCGTGACGCCGCCGAGCGTAATGTTAACGTTGGCCCACAGGCGGATGTCACCGGAACCCGAAGTAAAGCGGCTGTCATCGGCTTGCGTGATCGAACCGGTGGTCGCCACCACGTTGATCGTGCCCGTGGACCCAGTGGTGATGTCGGCCGTCGCCGTGAAGGTAATGCTGTTCGAGGCCGTCAGCGTAACGTGGCCGCTGCCGGAATTGATGTCCGCGTTCGCCGTGATGGAACCCGTCGTCGCGAGGCGGATGTTACCCGTGCCGTGCGCGCTAATCGAAGTGTTATCCGCCGCCGCCGTGCCGTCGTTGAGCGTCAGGTCGCCGCCCGTCACCAGGACAATCGAACCATTGCCGCCGCTCGTGCGCACATCGCTTTGCGCGGCGTCCGTGACGGCGCTCGTGGTCGCGTCAACCGCGACCAATTGGATCGTCACCGCCACATCGTCGATCGTGAGGGTGTCGGTTTCGGTGATAAAGATGCCGCCGGAAGTGGCGCGGGCCGAGAAGGTCGTGATTGTCGTTTCGACGTGGTTGGCCGATTGGCCGAAGCCCAGACCGGCGACGACGCGCAGGCCGGCGGCCACGATATCGACGCTGCCGTCGGCATCGAGGTCGGTGATCGAACCGGCCGTGGCGATGAGCGAGACGTTGACCGTGGTCGTGATCACGCCGCCGAGCACGATGTCGGTCGCGGAGACCAGGCGGATGTCGCCGTTCGCCGTCGTGATGTCCGCCGTCAGGCCCGCTTCAATGCGGTTGGCGGCGAGGTTCACCGTGCCGGTGCCGCCCGTGGCGAGGTCCGCAACTTGCGTCAAGGTTTGCGCGGCCAGCAGCGTAAGGTGGCCCGTCGTGGAAGTAATGTCGGCGTTCACCGTTTGGTGGCCGGCGGCCGCGCGCAGGTAAATGTTACCGCTGCCGTGCGTCGTCACCGCGCCGTCGATGGTGAGGTCGCCCGTGTCCACCAAGATGGAGATCGGGCCGTTGCCCGCTTGCGTCTGCGCGCCCAAGACCACGAGGCCCGCGGTTTCATGCAGGAAGATACCGCCGGAAAGCGTGTTGGTCGCCGTGACACTCGTCACCGTCATGTCGATGTCGGCCGCGTTCGCGCCGCCGATGCCGGTAGCCGCGGTCAGGGTCGCCGTGCCGGTCGTCACCAGGAGGGCGTTTTCAGTCGCCGTCGCGTCAATCAACGCGCCCGTCGTGCCCGTCACCGTAAAGTCGCCACTCGTGCTCTCAATGCTCGCGGCAAAAATCACATCCACTGACGCCGTTACCGTCACATGGCCCGTGGTGGTTTCGAGGGCGCGGCCATCGGCATCCACGCCGTCGGTCAAGGTAATCGAACCAGTCAGCGAAGTAAGTTCAATGTTGCCGCTCGTCGTTTGCACATCGCTCGTCGCGGCGGCGTCACCCACCGCCGCCGTGGTCGCGGCTACGGAAACACGGCTCACACTGACCGCGGCCACCGTGCCGACCGTCAGGTCGTCCTGCTCACGCAGGCGGATGCCGCCCGTCGTGGCCGCAGCGGCCAGCGTCGCAATCGTCAAGTCAAGTGGGTCGGAGGCGCCGATACCAATACCGGCGAAGAGGCGCAGCGAGGCGGCCACCACATCAAGGAGCGTTTCGCCGGCGTCGTGGATCGAACCGGCCGTGGCGCGCACCGTGGCGCTGCCGGCACCGACGTTCAGGCCGGAGAAGGTGACATCAATCGCCGCCAGGAGCCGCGCGTTGCCGCCGGCCGTGGTGAGCGGAACATTGTCGGAAAGCGTGAGGCTGCCCGCGGTGGCCTCGAGATCGAGCGTGCCCGCGCCGCCCGTCGTGACGGAACCGGCCGTGAGGAAAATGTGGCGCGCGGCGAGCAGCGTAATCGCACCGCTGCCGGAACTGATCACGGCGCTGCTCGTAATGTCCGAGGTGGCACCGGCCACACTCAAGCGGATGAGCCCGGCGCCGGCGGCCGTCACCGGGCCCTGCACCGTCAGCGTGCCGGCCAGGGTCGTGAGGATAATGGCGGAACCGGCCGATTGGTTGATCAGGCCGTCGGAGTTGATCGTGAGCGCATCGGCTTCTTCGATGACGATGGCGCCGGAAGTGGTGTTGCGGCCGGAGAGCGAACCCAGCGCGGTGTCGATGTCGGCGGCGCCCGTGCCGCCAATGCCGGTGGCAGCGAGCAGAACGGCCGTGCCCGTGGAAACGAGGTTCGGGGTTTCCGCCGCCGTGTTGTCCGTGATCGCGCCGGCCGTGGCCGTCACGTAAAGGTCACCGGAGGTGCTCGTCAGGAGCGAGAGGGCCACGGTGGTCGCGGCGGTGTAAGTAATGCGGCCGGTGGCGGAAGTCGTCGTCGTGCCGTCGGCCATCGTGATGCCGCCCACATCGGCAATCGCGGTCACGGTGGCGGCGCCGCCCGTGGTCACATCGGCGTTTTGCGCGATGACGTCGGCCGTGAGGACAATCGCGCCCGTCGTGCTCGTGACGTTGGCCCCGAGGGTCAGCGTGCCAGCATCGGCGTTCAAGGTGATGGTGCCGGAGCCGTGCGCGGTGACGACGGCGGTGACAGTGAACAGGCCCGCATCGACATCGATGTCGATGTTGCCGTTGCCCGCGAGGGTGCGCACGCCCGTGCCGTTGATGACGAGAGCGTTGCTCTCTTGGATAAAGATGTCGCCGGAGCCCGTGTTGGTGGCGGTGAGGGTGTTGATCGTCGTGTCGAGGTCCCCGGCTCCGCTCGCACCGATACCGGTGGCGGCGCTCAGCGTCGTCTGGCCGGTGGTGGTCAAATTCGCGCTTTCGGCGGCGGTGTTGTCCGTGATCGCACCGGCCGTGGCCGTCAGCGTCAGGTTGCCGCTGGTCGCCGTGACCGCGCTGAGCGCGATGCTGGTGGCGGCCGTGAAGGTGATCGCACCGGTGGTGGCCGAAGTCGTCGTGCCATCGGCCATCGTGATGCCGGTCGTGTCCGCGGTATAAGAGATGGCGCCCGTGGTCGTCGTGACGTTGGCGTTTTGCGCGATGGCGTCGGCGGCGAAGGTGATGGCCCCGCTCGTGCTGCTGACGACGGCGTTGGTCGTCAGGAGCCCGGCATCGACATTCAAGGTGATCGTGCCCGAGCCGTGGGCGGTGACGACGGCGTCGACCGTGAGCGCGCCGGCGTCGACATCGACGTCAATGCGGCCGTTGCCAGCGAGCGTGCGCACGCCGGTGCCGTTGATGATGAGCCCGTCGCTTTCCTGGATAAAGATGTCGCCGGAGGTCGAGTTGGTCGCCGTCAGCGTGTTGATCGTCGTGTCAATGTCCCCGGCCCCGCTCGTGCCGATACCCGTGGCGGCCGAGAGGGTCGTCTGGCCTGTCGTCGTCAAATTGGCCGTTTCCGCCGCCGTGTTGTCCGTGATCGCGCCGGCCGTGGCCGTTACGTTCAGGGCGCCGCTGGTCGAAGTAATGACCGCCAGCGCCACATTGGTCGCCGCCGTGTAGGTAATTGCACCGGTGTCCGAGGTCGTCGTCGCCCCGTCCGCCATCGTGATCGCACCCACCGTGGCCGAAGCGCCGATCGTGCCCGCCCCGCCGGTTTGCACCGCGCCACTTTGCGTGATCGCCGTGCCCGTCAGACTGATCAGACCCGTCGTGGCACTGATGGTCGTGGCGGCCGCTTGCGTCAGCACGCCCGTCGTCGCCGTCAAAGTGATGATGCCCGTGCCGTGCGCCGTCACGTTCGCGTTCGCCGTCAGGGCGCCCGCATCGACCGTGATCGTGATGTTACCGTTGCCGGCCAGGGTCCGCACGCCCGTGCCAATCAGGATGAGCGTGTTCGGGTCCTGGATGACAATGCTGCCGGAAACTTGATTGGTCGCCGTCAGCGAACCGACGTTCACATCCAGATCCGCCAGACCCGCCGCACCGATGCCCGTGTTGGCCGTCAGGGTGAGGAGCCCGGACGTGGCGATGTTCACGCCCGCGTCCGCCAGCGGCGTAAAGTCCGTGATCGCCCCGTCCGCCGTCAGCGTGATGGCGCCGGAGGTGGAGATGATCGAGTTGACGTTGATCGTGCCCGCGCCGGTCGTCGTCACATTGATGGCCCCAGTGGCCGTCGTGATCTGGTCCACTTGCAGGTGGTCCGTCTCGGTGACCGTGAGGACGCCCGCTCCGGTGATCAACAGGCCGTTGATCGGCCGCGCCGTCGTGTCCGAGAAGATTTCGCCGGCCATCGTCAGCGACCCGACCCGCGCCACCGTCGTGCGCACCGTCGTGTTGCCGGCCGAGTGCGTGGCCAAGAGGTCCGCCACCAACCGGCCTTGCGTCTGCGCAATCGCCCCACCCCGCGCCAGGAGCGCAACGGAGGAGGTGCCGGCGGCAGTGATGATCGCCGTCTCGGCCGCGGCACCACTCAAAGTAATGTTACCCGTCGTCAGACCCGCGGCCAATTCGATACGGCGGTTCGCCCCACCCGCATCCGAGGTCGTCAGACTGCCCAAAGTCGTCACCGTGATGTTGCCCACGCCCGTCCCCTGGCCCGCCGTCAACGACAGCCGGTCCAGCGCGTAAACCGCGGCATTGATCGTGATGTTCGCCGCCGCTTCCATCCGCAGCCACGGATTGCGCTCGGCCGCGGTGTTGTTGCCCGCGTAACCCATCCGGGCCTCCACCGTGATGTCACCGACCCGCGCCACCAAGCGCAGCTCCGGCACCGTCGCGTTGATGTCGTGGTCCCGCACCACATTGATCGCCCCACCGAAAATTTGCGTCTTGTTGTAGTATTCACCCGTGGAGATCTGCGCACCCATGAAGCCCAGATACACCGTGCCCGTGCCTGCCGCAGCGTCACCGATGTTGACGACCGAGAAGCCCGGAAGAATCAGCCCAATTTCCGAGGCCGACAGATCCAGGCGATTGTTCAAGGTCGGCGTCGTCGCCACCGGCGGCGAGTTACCGATCACAATCGGACGGCTCACCGTGTATGGCTTGAGCGTGAGCGAGGATTGCGCACCGACATCCGAAATCGCACCTAAGAACGTCATCTGGTCGGCCGTGATCACCGCATTGCCGGAACCAATTTCCAAGGTATTGAAGCGCACGAAGGTCGTCGCCCCGGGACCCGTGGCGGTCAGGTTCAGCGAGGCGACCGCAGTCGTCAGATCGAAGGTCGCGTTGCCCGACACATCCGTGATGAGCACGTCGCCGGCGCTCAGGTTGCCCGACACGTTCAGCGCCGAGGCTTTGACGATGGTCATCGGCGCCAGACCAAGGTTGACGTTACCATTAAAGGTCAGCGTCGAGTTTGTGCCGATGGTCAGGCTGTCGGGCAGATAGATGCCGCCAATGCCGCCCACCGCACTGCCGAAAATGATACTGCCATTGACGTAGAGGGAGGCCGTGCCGTTGAAGTCGAAGCGCGCGTTGTTGGCGAAGGTCAGGCTACCCATGTTCGCGTAGTTGCCCACGCCGCCCATCACCACGTTGCCCGCTACGGCCGTGTTGCCGTTGAAGTTCACGTTCGCACCCTTCGTGATCGTCAGGTTGCCCGTCACGGTCACTTGGCCATCGAAAATGATGTCCGCCGCATTCGTGATCGTTAAGTCGCCGCCGATCGTCACCGGACCACGGAAACGCACCGTCGTGCCGTTGGTCACATTCAGGCTGCCCGTCAAAGTCACTGGCCCACCAATGTCGATCGCGCCGCCCGCATTGAGCGTTAAATTCGCCAGCGCCTTGTTTTGGCCCACACCGTTGAACACCGTGATCGCACCCGTCGCGTTCATCGTCAGGCTGTCCGGACCACCCACGCCGTTGCCATCGATTTGGCCACCGGGGTTACCAATGATGATGCTACCCGCTGTCGCCGTCATCACCCGCGTGCCGTCCACTTCCACCGAATCGTTGATCGTCTGCGA
>JAUXXD010000071.1 GCA_030681265.1 Candidatus Didemnitutus sp.
TCGCCAACTATCGGACGCGAATTCTTTTTCACTGCGGGAAACTCAACCTGTTGCCCGTGCTCCCGTCCTCACCGACCCACTAAGAAACCGGAAGAACCAAACATGGCGCGACTGCTCGTGGCGTGGCGCAAAGCGGGGCGACCCGTGGTGCATGTGAAACATAATTCCACGCTCACGGACTCGCCTTTGCATCCGCTTCATCCCGGCAACGCGATTAAACCAGAAGTAGCTCCGCTACCTAGCGAACGCATTTTCGAGAAGCGTGTGAACAGCGGTTTCATCGGCACGCATTTGGAGGAGTATTTGCGCGCGCTCGGTGTGACCGACCTCGTCATCGTGGGTCTGACCACGCCGCATTGCGTGTCCACCACGACGCGGATGGCGGCGAATCTCGGCTTCACGGTGCGCTTGGTGGCGGACGCGACAGCGGCATTCGATTGCACGGCGCATGATGGCCGCGCGATTGCGGCGGCGGAGGTGCATTACCATGCGCTAGCGACGTTGCATCGCGAGTTCGCCGAAGTGGTGATGACAACGCAGGTCGGGTGCTAAATGCATTCGGTCGGCGGGCAACCGTTTGGCCAAAGTTGGTGCGATTTAGTAAATTGGCGGATTCGGACTTGGCGTTGAGATTGGAGCGGCGCACCTTCGCGGGTGGCACTCGGCGAGAATCACGAGTAGCAAATAAACCAATTCTGTAGCGAGCTTATGAAAAAACGTCTGGCGGCACTGGGCTTGGTTATTCTGTCATTGAGTCTCGGCTGGTTCGCCTTGCGTGTGCGCGAGACCGCGCCCCCAGACGCCGCGCCGGCGAACACCGCGGGAGCCGCGATACCGCCGGTGGCCGGGGCCGCGCCCGTTATCCCCGCCGCCACGACGGGCGCACCGCCCCGCACCGTGCCGGTGGCGCGTCCGCGCAGCTACGCTTTTGGGCAGGACGGACCGGTGGCGCTCAGCGCGATTCCGGAAGGCGAGTTCCGCCGCCAACTCACGGCGCTCCAGCCCGACGCGCAGGCCCACGCGTTAAAGGAAATGGAGCGGCTGCAAATTCCGTTTATCGACCTCGGCTCGTTGCGCGTGGATGCCAACGGACAGTTGTTCTACGTGTGTGATTTGCCGGGCAAGGATGAGAAGGAGGCGAAGGGCGTCGCCTCCGATCCGGCCCAGCGTCCGACGCCGGGCGTCGGTGTGGACGGGCCGGAACTCGGATCGACGCGCCCGGCGACGGCGGCCGATTTTGCGGTGGCCGTGCCGGTCTCCTCGCCGCCGATCCGCCACAGCAAGCCCGGCGCGTCGAAGGTGATTTATCTCGATTTTAACGGTCACACCGTCACCGGCACGGCGTGGAATACCGCGGCGGGCGCTCCGGCGGCCTATGTGTGTCTGCCGTTCGATCGCGATGGCAACGCCTCGACCTTTTCGCCGGCGGAGCAGGCCATCATTGTCAATATTTGGGAGCGGGTGGCGGAGGATTACCGCGCCTTTGACGTCAACGTAACGACGGAAGAGCCGGCGGTGTTTACCGACACGACGGCACGCGCGCTGATCACCGCGGACAAGGATGCGAACGGCGTGGCAAATCCCAGTTCTTCCTCAGCGGCGGGCGTCGCCTACGTCGGCGTGTTCGGTAAATCTACCTACCGCGACACCTATGCGGTTTCCTTCATCTACCACACCGGGTTGAGCGAAGGTTATTTGGCCGTCGTGGTGTCCCACGAGCTCGGCCATAACATGGGCCTCAGTCACGACGGCACATTGAACTCCGACGGCAGTAAGAGAGACGAATATTACAGCGGTCACGGTTCGGGCGCGACGGGCTGGTCGCCGCTGATGGGTTCGGGCTCGCGCATGGTCCAGCAGTGGTCGCGCGGCGAGTATTACCAAGCGAGCAATTTGCAGGATGACCTCGGGATTCTCACCGCGCTGCTCGGCGCGCGTCCGGATGATCACCTCGACACGATTGCTGGCGCCACGCCGCTTTTTATCAACGGCGCGGAGGTGCGGCAGCGCGGCACGATCAGTTCCGCCGCCGATGCCGATCGGTTTTCGTTCAAGACCTCCGGTGCGGTGTCGCTCACGGTTGCTCCGCATAGTTCGGCGTTCACCAGTAACCGCGGTTCGCTCGACGTCGTGGCGGAAATCTACAACGCCGCCGGCAGTCTCGTCACGTCGGTCAATCCGGCCGACGCCACCGATGCGACGATCAGCACGACGCTGGCGGCGGGCACTTACACGTTGCGCATCAGCGGCACGGGCACCGGTTCGCCACTCAGCAGCACGCCGACCGGCTACACTTCCTACGCGAGCATCGGCCAGTATCAAATTTCCGGCACCATCGCGCCGAGCGCGGATCTCTTGGCCGCGGGCATTGCGGAGCAGCCCGAGTCGCAATCCGTTTTTCCGGGCAACACCGCGCGCTTCTCCGTCATCGCGGTGGGTAACCCCGCCGTCAGCTACCAGTGGCAACGCTCCACGGACAACGGCAGCAGTTGGCAGAATCTCGCCAGCGACGCCACGCACTCCGGCATGGCGACGGCCGCGCTCGCGGTTGCTGATCTCTCGGCGCCGATGAACGGTTACCGTTACCGCTGCGTGGTCACCAACTCCGTCGCCTCCGCCACCAGCACGGCCGCCACGCTCACGATTCAAACGCCGCCGCCGCCCGTGTTGCCCGTTTTCGGCGGCACCGGTGTGCCGGTGCCGAGCTTCTCGCGCGGCCTCCCGGCGAGCACGAGTCAGAATCTGAGCATCACGCTGCAAGCCGGCACCGAGCCGATCACCTACCAGTGGCGGCTGAACGGCGTCGATATCCCCGGCGCCAACGGGCTCTATTATTTCGTGCGCAACTGGCAGCCGGTGCACGCGGGCGTTTACACCATCGTCGCCACCAACTCCGTCGGCAGCGTCACCTCGGGCCCTTACACGCAATACATCTCGCCCGAAGGCGGTTGGCGTTTCCGCAATCCGCTCGTCACCGGCAACGGCCTCACGCGCGCCGCGTTCATCAACGGCCGTTTCCTCGTCGGCGGCCTGCGCGGCACGTTGCTCGTCTCCACCGACGGCCTCAACTGGACCACGCGCACCGTCCCTGCATCGAACAACCTCTACGGCTTTCACTACGTCAACGGCCTCTACGTCGCCCTCGGCAGTCTCGGTGCCATCTTCACTTCCACCGACACCATTACGTGGACACCGCGCAACACCGGCACCTTGCACCAGGACGGCTCGAGCGGATTGCAATTCGTCGCCTACAGCGGCGAGCGACTCATGGCCGTCGGCACCGGCGGCACCGTGACCACCTCGACCGATGGCATCACCTGGACCGCGGGCACCGTCGGCACGGGCGACGACCTCAACGGCGTCGCGTTTGCCTTCGGCAAGTTTCACGCCGTGTCGCAAACCAGCGGACGCGTTTACAGCTCGTCTGACGGCACCACTTGGACGTCGGTCGCGTCGTCGTCGAACACCCTGCGCGCGATCGTGTTTGGCGCGGGCCGGCTCGTCTCCGGCGGCACGGGCGGCGTCATGTCCACCTCCACCGACGGCCTCAACTGGAGTTCCGTGAGCACCGGTTCGTCGAACACCATCATCGGTCTCGATTACGTGAACAACTTTTTCTATGCGGCGTGCACCGGCGGCGTGTTGCTCCGCTCGTCCAACGGCACCTCGTGGACCGTCATCGATATCGCCACCAACAATTCCAATCTCCAATCCGTCGCCTATGGCAACGGCCTCTACGTCGTCCCCGGCCAGAGCGGCGTCACGGGCCGCGCGTTGCTCACTTCGACCGACGGCCTCAACTGGACGCAGCGCATCACCGGCGTCGGCGCGATCAGTTCAAACTTGCGCGCCATCACCGCCGGTGACAGCGGCCTGGTCGCCGCCGGCACGGCCGGTGTGCTCCTGTATTCGACCAACGGCACGACGTGGACGCAGGACGCAAATTTCGGTTTGCTGTTCAACGATGTGGCCTATGGCAACGGCCTCTACGTCGCCACCGGCAACAACGGCTCGATCGCCGGCGCCGTCATTCACTCCGCCACCGGCGCGCCCAACACGTGGATTTCGCAACCCGGCCTCACTGGCGTTGCTGCGCTCAACGGCGTGCGCTACCACAACGGCGCATGGGTGTTGGTCGGCCTTGGCGGCACGACGCAACGCGGACGCGTTTACACGTCAACCACCGGCACGGCTTGGACGTTGCGCTACACCAGCGGCACCGCGCTCAACAAATCCTCCTACGGCAACGGGGTCTCTGTCGCCGTCGGCGACGCTGGTGCGGTCGCCCGTTCCACCGACGGCACTAATTGGACCGGCCTCCTCCCGCCAACCACGAAAAATCTCCGCGACATCGCCTTCGGTGCCGGTCTGCACGTCGCCGTGGGCGAAGGCATCGTGCTCAGCTCTCCCGATGGCAACACGTGGACCGATCGCACGTTCACACCTGACACACTCACCAGCGTGATCTACGCCGCCGGCCATTTCATCGCCACCGGGCCCGCGAGCACGTATTATGTTTCCAGCGATGGCCTCAACTGGACCGGTCGCTTCACCGGCGCCTTCGATCCGGTTTTCGACACCGTCGTGTTCAACAACACCATCTATGCCGTCGGCGACAACTCGATCATCATTGCCGCCAACACCCCCGTCATCGACAACTCCGCCGCACTCACCGTCAACGCCGGCACGCCCCTCACCCTCCGCGCCGCCGTGGCCGCATCGGCGACTCCCGTGACCTACCAATGGTTCCGCGATGGCGCGCCCGTCGGCGGCGCGACGTCACCCATCACGACGTTGCACAACCCGTTCGCCGGCTCCTACACACTCGTCGCGACCAACGGCTTCGGCGAAACCACCAGCGCGCCCACCGTGCTCACTCTCAACAAAATCGCGCAAACCATCACCTTCCCCGCGCCCGCCAACCGACTCTTCACCACCACGCCGTTCTCGCTCATCGGCAGCGCCTCGTCCGGCCTCGCGCTCTCCTACACCGTGCTCTCCGGCCCCGCCACGCTCAACGGCGACAGTCTCACGCTCACCGGCACCGGCACCGTCACCGTGCGCGCATCCCAAGCGGGCGACTCCACCTACGAGCCCGCCGCACCGGTGGACCGCAGCTTCACCGTCGCGCCGAGTTTCGCCTCGTGGCAACGGGTGTATTTCACCGCGCCGGAATTGGCCAACTCCGCACTCAGTGGACCGAACGCGAGTTACGCCACGGACGGTTTGCCCAACCTCGTGAAATACGCGCTCGGCCTCAACCCGACGCAAAGCAGCAGCCTCGCTGCCGTGTCGGAGGTCACCGCGAGCATCTCGGAGTGGATTTTCACTTATACACGACCGGAAGCCGTGACTGACCTCACTTACACCGTGGAATATTCCCTCGATCTAGTGAATTGGTCGTCGGTGGGCGTGATCCAGGAACTTGTCTTGCGCACCGGCGGCCAGGAAACGTGGCGCGGCTTCGTGCCACGGGGAGTTGGGGCCAACGTTTATTTCCGACTCCGCGTCACGCGGCTCTGAGCACCCCCGGCGAGTCGCACCGTCCAGACCCTGTCCGCGGACACGGTCTGGACATCGAAACAGCAGTCCGGAAGCCGCGAACCTTCGTTGTCCGCTGCAAACCGTGTCCACGAGCTGTCCAGACAGCGTTGGACAGCGCAATGGGACCATTTTCCGTATCAGGACACGGACAGCACCATCGCTTTAAAGTAATTCGGATTTCCTGTCCGTGTCCCAACCGTGTCAGCGGACACGCCGCCGCCACGCGACAGCGCCGATGGCAAGCAGCCCGGCCAGTGCCGCGTAGGTCGACGGCTCGGGGATGGCGGAGATGTTTGCCGCCGTGTAGTCGCCCGTGAAGGTGAAGACCCTTACGTTGTCTGCGAGCCCCGTGTAGCTGACCGCGCCGCCCGAAATGACGAAGGCATGCCAGACAGAATTGGGCACGGTGGGATTGGAATTCAAGGTCGCCGCGACGGCGTAGTTTACCCACAGCGTGGTGGTGGTTCCGTTATTAACGAGCGAGACCGAATTCCAAGCACCGGGCGTGTAGGTCGCCGAACCAAAAGCTTGAATGCCGTTCAACTTGCCTTCGATCCGGTTGGTTGCCGGATTGTAGAGAATCGACATGCCGTTGATGTTGGCATCACCCACGGAAAAAATCTCAGTCGAAACGGTCGAGCTAGTGCTGCCGGGATTCTTGAAAAGTAATTCCAAACCCCAGTTCGTCGCTTGGTTCACGGAGCCCCCGGTGACATTCCATGCAAAAAGTCCTCCACCGGCACCGTTGAAGGCATAGCTTCCGCCGGTCGGAGCCAGATTTGAGGAAGTGATGCCGAAACCAGTGGAATCCGGCATATTATGCCCATTGCCACTTGAGTCGCTATAGAAGTTTGTCGCGTTCGTGGGATCCTCGAAATTGTAGGCGGCAAAAATGGTCACGTTTGCCTGGGCCATCAGCAGTGCGGGGAAAGCTGCACAAACGAATAGAGTCACCAGAGCACGTGGAATCGTATGCATATTCAACTGCGATTAGTTGAAGACAATTCTTTGTCAACAGACGTTTGGCGCCTATGCAAAGCGGCGCTCCGCGGTTGATTACAAGCGCCGCCGCCGCCGCAACGCGTCGAGCGGCGGCGGCACGCGAATTATTCTTGTTCGTGAGGGTGCCGTTGAAGTCCCAAGCGACAATCTTTGCAAACGAGAGGCCGGGTGCCGCGGCTAGGACCAGACTTGGCACCAGTGGAAATTGACGGAGTGAACGATACCAAGTGTGCAGCGTGGACATAGGTGATGAGTGGAAGAAGGATCTGACGACACCGCCGCAATGGCCCGTCTATCACGTCACTTGAGCCGCTTATTGTCCGGCCTGCGGCCGCTCACCTTACCTTCTCAGCGCGACGCGGGAGTTTCACTCCACCGCGTCAAACGCTGCTCCGTTTCGGCGAGATCGTTGTGCAAACGGGCGAGGATATCTTGCACGTTTTGGAGGCGATTCGCGACGGTCTGCGACACCCCGCCGGTTGACTCCTGCTTCAATTTCAAATCCTGCTCCAACGTCGCCGTGAAGAGTGCGATTTCGCGGTGAAGTCGCGCGCGCCGTGCTTGCCAACCGAGTAGCTGCACTTCGCGCACGGATTTTCCGTGCACCACGCCGAGCATGTCATGCTCGCGCGCGGCAGCGGGCGTGACCTCGCGGTGCATGGCATCGAGCCGCAGTTCGTTCAACGCCGTATCGAGCGGCTCCAATTGCTCCGCCGTGAAACGTCGGCCGAGCTCCGCGCGGAACGCGGCCAGACTCTCCCTCGACTCGCCGCGCACGATCACGTCAGGCAACGGCACCGGTTTGGCACAACCGGGCAGGCCACCGAACAGGAGAAAAACCAAGATGCCGCGCAACATCCTGCGATACTGTGCCGCCGCCGTAGATGACGCAAAACGGAAAACACGTTCCGCGAGCCGCGCTAATCAGGCGCGGATGGCCCAGCGGAGTTTGGCGGAGGAACTGCGCGGATTGGCCCGGCGCTCGGCCGGTCCGGCGCGCACGACTTCGTCGTTCGTCTGCGCATAAATTCCGTCCCGCACGCCGTCGCGGAAAGCGTGCTTCACGCGGCGGTCTTCGCCGGAATGAAACGTGAGAATCGCCACGCGTCCACCGGACTTCAAACAATGCGGCAACTGGCGGAGCAGGAGATCGAGCACGCCAAACTCGTCGTTCACCGCGATGCGGAGCGCTTGAAACACGCGGCGCACACAGTCGTCGGCCGCCTCGGCATCGGTGCGGGGTTGATGCGTTGCGAGGATTTCGCGGATCGCTTCGGCCAGTGGCAACGTGCGCAGGAAGGGCCTCGCGCTGCGGAGCGCTGTCAGTTCGCGGGCGAGGAGCGCGGCGCGGGGTTCGTCGGCATTTTCTGTGAGCGCGCGTTCGAGTTCGGCGGGCGACACGCGGGCGAGCCAGTCGGCGGCGGAAGGAGGACGCGACGGGTTCAACCGCAAGTCGAGCGGACTGTCGGTCTTGAACGTGAAACCGCGCGCGGGATCATCGAGTTGCATCGAGGAAACGCCGAGGTCGGCGAGGATGGCATCGACGCCACTGAGTCCGAGGTTGGCCAGCGCCTTGGTGAGTCCGGCGAAGTTGGAGCGGACCGGCGTGAACACCGTCTCGTCCCAGCCGGCTTCGCGCAGGCGCGCGGTGGTCTTGGGGTGTTCGATGGGATCGACGTCGAGGCCGATGAGTCGGCCGCCGGGCGCGACCTGCGGCAACAACTCGCGCGCGTGACCGCCAAAACCAAGCGTGCAGTCCACGACGACTTCGCCGGGTTGCAACGCGAGCGCGGCGACAATCTCGGCGACGAGAATCGGACGGTGTGTGCCGGCGGGTGTCTTGCCGGCGGCGATGACCTTCGCAACGTCGGCCGCGTAACGCTGCGGGTCGTGCTCTTTGTATTTGTCCGCGAAGCGCCGCGGATTTTTGCCGTGGTAACGCGGACGACGGCGATGCGGCGTCGGCGTGGCATCAGCGTCGGACGAGGAGGGAAAGTCAGCCATTCCCTCTAGTTTGGGCGACTTCGCGGCAAGGCACAAGGGTCGGCGCGCGGTCTGGCGCTCAGTTGAGCGGGGCGAAAAAGCGGATGAGGTTGGCGATGTGGTCGTCGAGCGGCACGCCGAGTTTGTCGCAACCGAGCGTGATGGTGCTGCGGTCGATCTTGGCGGCGAAGCTGGGCTCCTTGAACTTCTTCTTGATCGAACTGGCCTTCATCTGCGCGTAGGGCAGCGGATTCATTTTCCGGTAGGCGTAGAAAATGCCGCTGATCTCGTCGCAGGCGAGCAGCGCGGCGGCGAGTTTGGTTTCGGGCAGTGTTTTGAAATCGTGGTAGCCGTAGGCGTGCGCCTCGACGGCGTGGATGAGCGCTGCGGGATAATTCCACTCCTTGAACCACGCCAGCGAAGGACCGGGATGCGCGGCGGGATGCAGCTCGTAGTCGAGATCATGCAACAGCCCCGTGACCGCCCAGAGTTGCGCATCCTCGCCGAAGTGGTGCGCATAGCCCTCCATGCCCGTCGCTACCATCTCGGCGTGCAGGCGTTGGTATTCATCCTGCACATGACTGTGCAGCAACGTCGTCGCTTCGGCGCGGGTGGGGAGGGGCATGACGCGAGGTTGCGGGTTGGTGTCGCGTTTGGCAACACGCCGGCGGCGCGCATGTTTACGGCCAAAAATTTGTCCGTGTGCGCCTTGCCGCTCGTGCGCGGCGGCGCGCAGCCAGCATCAATCGCGCTCCCGTCGCGCGACGTAGTTTTCGAGATTGTGCTGGGTCGGTTCTTTGCGATCGAGCTGTTCCAGCGCAAAGCCCGCGTCGCGCAGGATTTGTTTCACCGCCGAGGTGTCGTCTGCGGAATCCTCAAAAATCACCGTGTGCAGTTGCGCGGAGTTGAGCAGGTGGCGCATGCCCCTGAGCACGTGCAGCTCGTTGCCCTCCACATCCAACTTCACCACATGGGGCGCAGCGGCGCGACCGGCGCCAACCAAGCCATCGGCCGTCGCGGTGCTGACACGGATGGGCGGCAACGCGGGATCGCTCTCCCACTGATGGAGGCTGCTGCGCCCCGTATTGCCTGCGTGCACATAAAAATCCGCCGTGCCCGCCGCCGCATCCAGCGCGATTTCGACGAGATCGGCACGGAGCGCATTGCGTAGGCTCGCGGCGCGGATCAATGCCGCCGCCTGCGGATTCGGTTCGAAAGCGTAGGTGGCAACGTCGGGCCGCAGCAGCTTCACGGTCAGTGCGTGCAAACCCAGATTGGCACCGATATCCCAGAAGACATCGCCGGGTCGCAAGCGCCCCAATGCAGCTTCCAGCACCTCCTCCTCATAGAAACCGTAGCGAAGCACGAACGCATCGACCAAGTCATGGGGATCGAGACGCAAGGCGAGACCGTGTTTCGACCGGACGATGATCCGCCGACCCCGCAGCAGGAACTGATGCAACCGGATGGCACCGCGCAGGCGGTGTCGGAAAAAGAAGGCGCAAACGGCGTCGGCAAGGGGCATGGAGACGTAGTGATCGGCGTCATGATTGGCGCCGTCGGCCAAACGTTACGGGCGGAGTGGAGCTTGGCAACCCGTTGCCGACTCCGATCGCCAGTAAAACAGGCCCGGCTCATACCCTCACGCCCGACCCCGTCTCACGCCCCCGAACGCGGCGGAGCACCGCCGCTCGCCGCCTTATCGGCCCAGCGCGTAACTTTCCGCCCAGGGGCGCAGGGCTTGGGACGTCGTGTTCATACCCGCTCCCCCGTCTGCTCGCGCGCCATAGCCTGAAAGTGTAACCCATGTCCTTGGACTATCTGTTACCTATGTCCCCGGATCATACCTTCGCTTCTTTCAATCCATGCGGTATCGCACAGCGGAAGGCGGCGGCTTGAAATCGGATTGATGCCAAGTTGTGAGTAATGAGATCAAGTGCAGCACCTCCTTATTGTTTAACCGCAAGGAAGATGGAGTGAACATCAAGTCTCCATGGCTGATAGAACGTGCAGCGGTCATCGCTAATTTCACCAGCGGTTTGCTCCGGGCGTAAAAATTGTCTGCATCACGAAGTTTCAGACACAAATGAACCACACCCTTGTGCTGCACCAAAAAGACTCGTTCGATTTCTTCCCAACGAACAAACTTTTCACCCCAACTCAAGGCCTGGATACCATCTGCGGAAATCACGAGGTCCGGTTTTCTTAGCGCAAGCAGTAACAGACCGGCTCCGGCGATAAGGCAAAGCGCATACATTGCGTAGAATCTGAGCGGGTCGGAATAAACGCTAGGTCCGCGCCACAATATGGCTACACCGACAGCCGCGACAGTGACCACAGTTACCGTAGGCCAGATGGGCCCACGGACTATCAAGGGCAGCTCCGCAGGCACTGTTTCGCTTTTCATATTTCAGATGTAGACGGAAGGCAGCTTGGGTCAGGAAGCAGGAAGATGGATGGGTCAGGCCGCAGTTCGCTGCTATGGATTTTATTAGTGGGGCGTGTGGCAGGTTTCAACCTTTGTGGACAAGTTGGGCGGCGGGGCGGATTTTGGCTGTTAGTTTTTTGCGATCCTTGGCGAGGGCGCGGAAGTCGCACTCGACTTGCAGGCCGTGCCAGAATTCGGAGGTCTGGTCGAAGAAGGCGCCGAAACGGATGGACATCGCCGGAGTGATGGCACGCTTCCCGAGGACGATCTCATTGATCGCGCGCGGGGACACGCCAATCGCGCGTGCCATTGCGTTTTGCGAAATTCCCATGGGCTCCAGGTATTCCTCCAAGAGGATTTCTCCAGGTGTGATAAGGGCAGTCATAAGTGTGCGTCTGGTCACGGACTGGCTACTTGTTTTCTAAACTACGATTGGAATCTTGGGCGAAGTGGAGGACGCGTCGGACAGCAACGTGGGATTGGGATTCTTCCCAGACAAAGTAGATTGCGTAGGGGAAACGGTCAATTTTCGCTAAGCGGTGCAACGGGCCACGCAGGCGGAAAATCTGCGGCACCCGGGTGATCAGGTTCAAGCGAGCTTCGATGCAGCGGAGGAATTCGTGGCCGAGACCTGCGCTTCTCGCTTCATACCACTGAAACGCTTCCCGCAAATCGGTCTCGGCGCGAGGCGCGACAGAAAGCGTATTCGCCATGGCGTCAGGTCTCGCTGGTGATTCGGCGTTTGACGTTTTCCCACGTGTCCCCGCGGGAAGAATCGGCGGCGTAACGTTGGGCGTCCTCGGCGAGGGCGTCGTCGTGCCACGCGGGCGGTTCGACCGCATTGGAATCGCGCGCAATCTGGTTCCAGAGTTCCTCGACCAAGAGCAGTTTTTCGGCGGGTGAGAGTCGTTCGAGCTCAGCGGCGAGGGCGGCGTTCATGGGGCGGAATGTGGTGCGGAAAAAGGCGCGAGGCAAGTTTGCAGGGGGAAATCGGCGCTGCGGGATTCGGCGACGCGGGCCTACGTTAGGCACAATAAGAAAGGCGGCCGGTTAGGGCCGCCTTGAGAAAAGTTGCGAGTCAAGAGTCAAGACCTGACGTCTTCCGCTGAGCCGACGTCTTCCGCTGAGCCCGGTCAGGGTAAACCTGCCCGTGCCAGCCAGACTGATGAATCGATGCTTCTGTTCCATTGGGGTTACTTCGTTCCAGGCCATAGCCTGAAAGTGTAACCCATGTCCTTGGACTATCTGTTACCTATGTCCCCGGATCATACCGCTGAGCCGACGTCTTCCGCTGAGCCCGGATCATACCAGTGTTACCCATCATTCTGGCTCGCCCTTTATTTGGGCTCCTTTCGCGACTAGATAGCTGCATGCTGCCGCCGAGATAACCATCACGAGTCGCGCCTCGGCTTGAGATACTGGATGTGCGCTTTCCTTATTGGCATGTCGCACACCGCCTTCATCTCCCGCGTATTCCAGAGCACAGACCACAGACCGTTACGCGTTTCTTCATCTATCGCTTCCCGCTGCATGGACTTCGAAGTTGGTTTTAAGCCTGCTCGGTGTGAAAATAGGTTCATCGGCTGCAGTTTGTTCTTCTAAAAAAGGCCGCGGCGACTTGCGTCACTTGCGGCCCGTTAGAGTTGTGGTTGTGAATCCAGGTTAGCTCACTGGCAGGCCTCGCATTCTTCGCCGTTTTTCATGGCTTCAATGGAACACGCCTTCTTCTCGGCATCGCTGTAGGATTTCTTGGCGCTCAGCGCGGCGGACGCGGCGGCGCTGGCGACTCCGGCGTCACGGGTGGCGGTTTCGGCGTTGGTTTCGCCGGCGGCGCCGCGGACTTCCTTCTTCACACTCACCGTTGCTTTCTCGATCGTCGAGGCGGCGAGGGTGCGGAGGTAATACGTGGTCTTCAATCCGGCTTTCCACGCGTGGCGATACATGTGCGAGAGCGTCTTCAGATCCGGCGTCTTGAGCCAGAGGTTCACGCTTTGCGACTGGTCGATCCACTTCTGGCGGCGCGCGGCGGCGTCTACGACCCACTTGTGGTCGATGTCGAAGGCAGTGCGGTATTTTTCCTTCAAGTCGGCGGGCACGGCCTCGATGTCTTTGAGGTCGCCGTCGAAATATTTGAGGGAGTCGATCATCTCCTGGTTCCAAAGGCCCCGGGCTTTGAGGTCCTCGACGAGGAAGGTGTTGATGACGACGAATTCGCCCGAGAGGTTCGATTTGACGTAGAGATTCTTGTAGTAGGGCTCGATGCAGGGCGACGTGTTGGTGATGTTGGAGATCGTCGCGGTGGGGGCGATGGCGAGGCAGTTGGAGTTGCGCATGCCTTGCTTGGCGATTTTGGCGCGGAGCGGTTCCCAATTCATCCGGCCGCCACGGGGCACATCGACGGCGACGCCGCGTTCCTGCTCGAGGAGGTCGAGCGTGTCTTGCGGGAGGAGGCCGCGGTCCCACTTCGAGCCTTTGTAGGTGGAGTAGGTGCCGCGCTCGCCGGCGAGGTCGGAGGAGGCTTCGAAGGCGTAGTAGGCGATGGCTTCCATGAACTCGTCGTTGAATTCGACGGCTTCGTTGGAGGCGAAGGCGATGCCTTTCACGTAGAGTGAATTGGCGAGGCCCATGATGCCGAGGCCGACGGGGCGATGGCGTTGGTTGGAGCGCTTGGCGGGCTCGGTCGGGTAGAAGTTGATGTCGATGACGTTGTCGAGCGCGCGGAGGGCGATGCGGATCGTCTCGCGGAGCTTCTCGTGATCGAGGGAGCCGTCGGGCTTGAGGTGCGAATCGAGGACGACGGAGCCGAGGTTGCAGACGGCGGTCTCGTCCTGCGAGGTGTTGAGCGTGATCTCGGTGCAGAGATTGGAGCTGTGGATGACGCCGACGTGGTCCTGCGGAGAGCGGATGTTGCAGGGATCCTTGAAGGTGATCCACGGGTGGCCGGTTTCGAAGAGCATCGAGAGCATCTTTTTCCAGAGCTCGAGGGCTTCGACTTTGTGGCCTTGGATTTTGCCGTCTTCGGCGAGCTTTTCGTAGTGCGCGTAACGCTCTTCGAATTTGCGGCCGTAGAGTTCGTGGAGGTCGGCGACTTCGTTGGAGCGGAAGAGCGTCCACGTGCTGCGGGACTCCATGCGTTTCATGAACAAATCGGGAATCCAGTTCGCCGTGTTCATGTCGTGCGTGAGGCGGCGGTCGTCGCCGGTGTTACGACGGAGCTCGAGGAATTCGAAAATGTCGTTGTGCCAGGATTCGAGGTAGGCGCAGCCGGAGCCTTTGCGTTTGCCGCCTTGGTTGACGGCGACGAGTTGGTCGTTGTGGAGCTTGAGGAAGGGGATGACGCCTTGGGATTCGCCGTTGGTGCCAGCGATGTGGGCGCCGGTGCCGCGCACGGCGGTCCAGGAGCCGCCGAGGCCGCCGGCCCACTTGGAGAGCTGGGCGTTTTCGGCGATGCCGCGATACATGATGCCTTCGAGCGAATCCTCGACGTAGTAGAGGTAACAGGAGGAGAGCTGCGAGTGGAGCGTGCCGGAGTTGAAGAGCGTCGGGGTGGACGAGCAGAAGCGGCGGCTCTTGTAGAGCGAGTAGAGTTGGGTGACCCAGCCTTCGCGGTCGGATTTTTCCTCGAGGAACAGACCCATGGAGACGCGGAGCCAGAAGAACTGCGGCGTCTCGAGACGGCGGGAGCGTTTGCCGGTCTTGTCGATGATGAGGTAACGATCGTAGAGCGTTTGGATGCCGAGGAAGTCGAGTTCGAGGTCGGCGGTCGGGTCGAGCGCGTCGGCGAGGCGGCTGAGGTCGTATTCCTTCAGGCGCGGCGTGAGGCGCTTGATGGCGATGCCGCGCTCGATGTAGGTGGCGAAGGCTTGTTGGTGCGCGCGTTTGAGGGCGGTGATGCCGTCGCGCACGATGTCCCAGCCGAGGACTTCTTCGTAGATGTAAGTGAGCTGGATGCGGCCGGCGAACTTCGCGAAGTCGGCGTCCTTTTCGATCAGCGTCTTGGCGTTGAGGACGATGGTGTTGTTGAGATCACCTTGAGCGATGTTGTCGAAGGTGGCGCGGCAGAGCTCGGCTTCGATTTCTTCGGAGGAGAGACAAAGTTTCAGGCCGATGGAGGCGAACTCGATGCGCTTCTTCAGATCGATGGCGTCCCAGAGGTAGGTGGAACCGTCGGCGCGTTGCACGACGATCATGGAGTTCTGGCCTTGCGCGGGCGCGCTCATCGGCGCGGTGGAATCGGTGCCCGGAGGCGAGACGATGTCGTCGGTCGAGTGACGCGCGGCGGATTCCTGCGCGCGGGAGGCGTGGCGGGCGGCGCGGTAGAGAATGTAATCTTCGGCGACTTTGAAGTGGCCGGCTTTCATCAACTCTTCCTGCACGAGGTCCTGCACTTCCTCGATGTGGAGGAAGGCCTGCTGCACGGTGGCGGCGCGCTCGGTGACGGCGCGGGCGATTTGCGGCGCGGGCGCGGAGTCCTTGCGGAGGGAGAGGAACGCCTTGCGGATGGCGATCTCGATCTTGGCTTCATTCCACGGCACCACCTGGTTGTTGCGGCGGATGAGGCGGACGGAGACGTGGGGATTATCGCGGACGACGGCGAGTTTTTGCGCGCGCTTATGGAGGAGCGATTTGGCGACGTCGTGGGCGTTGTTGTCGACGAGGGTTTTCTCGATGATCACGTAAAGGTCGTGGAGGGAGACGCGGAGCGGGCCGCGGCTGAGGGCTTGTTTGGTGAGATTGGAGGCGACTTCGCGGGTGACATCGGCGACGAAGCGCTGGTTTTTCTCGTTGAAAATATCCTTCTCGCCGCGGGCGAGCATGAGGTTGGCGAGCGACTTGCCGACGGTGTCGGCGACCTCGGCGAGGTCGAAACGCTCGGCGCCGTGGGGGCAGAGCACTTCCGCTTCGGGCACGGTCACGTCGTCATGGAGGACGTCGCGCCAGTTGTAGTTGGGTTTCTGGTTTTGCGGCGTGCCGGTAAATTTTTTGAGGGCGAGGTCGGCGTGCACCGAGGAGGCATCATTCATGGTGAGAGCGGGTGTGTGCGGGTGGGCGGTCAGGGGCGGGGTAGCTAAAGCAAACGAACGGACGGAAAGAGGGAAGGTGCGCGACGGCTTAGAGCTCGTCGTCGCTGGCGGATTGGAGCGCGGACGATTTCTGGTATTCGGTCACGCGACCTTCGAAGAAGTTTTGCTCCTTCTTAATGTCCATCATCTCGGCGAGCCACGGCAGCGGGTTCTTGATGCCGGGGTTGAGCGGCGTCAGGCCGCAACCTTCGAGGCGACGATCGGCGATGTAATCGATGTAAGTGACGAACTCATCGACGGCGAGGCCGACGGCGTTGACCGGGAGGCAGTCGCGGATGAAATCTTTTTCGAGTTCGACGGCTTCGACCATCGTCTGGCGGAGCTCTTCCTTGAATTCGTCGGTCCAGATCTCGCGGTTCTCCTCGATGAGATCCATGAACAGGTCGCGGAAGAGCTCGATGTGGTTCGACTCGTCGCGCAGGGTATAGCGGAACATCTGGCCGATGCCGGGAAACTTGTTCTGGCGGTAGAGGGCGAGCACCATGCCGAAGAGGCCGTAGAACTGCGTGCCCTCCATGCATTGGCCGAAGATGAAGATGTTTTTCGCGAGGAGGCGCTTATTCGCCGGGTCCTTCATGTCGAGGTCGCGGCGCAGGGCTTGGGAGGCGCGGTTGACAAACTCGTTCTTGCGCTCGATCGACTTGATGTCCTCGAACATCGCCTCGCACTCGTGCGGGTTGATGCCGAGCGAGGAAATCATGTAGAGCAACGAATCCGCGTGGATGTTTTCCTCGTGCGCGTGGCGGCCGAGCACGAGCTTCAATTCCGGCGCGGTGACGAGTTCGCGGACGACGTGTTGGATGTTGTCGCCGACGATGCCTTCGGCGGCTGAAAAGTAGCCGATGCCCATGCGGATGATCCAACGCTCGATGTCGGACACGGCGGCGGTGTCGCGCCATTGTTCGATGTCCTTGCCCATCGGGATATCCTCGGGTTCCCAGTGGTTGGCCTTCATCTTTTTGTAGAGATCGTAGGCCCACTGGTATTTGAGCGGGAGGATGTTGAAATAAGGCACCTGGCGGCCGTTGATCACCATCTTCGCGGCGAAGGCGGCTTCGGCTTTCTCCTGGTCGAGGACGAAGGATTTGGAGCCGACTAGGAAAGTTTTGAGCATGGCGAATTCTGGTAGGGGTCGGACGGAGGAGAAGGGGGCGTTGCGCGGACGGCAAAACGCCATCCTCCAATGGTCATAAAACCGCCCAAGTCGTTCTAGCGAACCGAAGTTACTAGAAGTTTCTCACGCGTTATTGACCACCACAGGATGTGGCTGCCCGGAACCAAGGCCACTACTAATGGTAGTCGGGTGGGGTGCGTCAATTATTTCGCGCAAAAATTCCCCAACTTTTTTGGTGGACAAAGCAGCGCGTGAAATTCGCGGGAGTTTGGCGCGCGAGAAACCGCGGGCGTGGGGGCTTTTGAGAGGGGAAAACCGGGGCGGAAAGCACCGCAAAAATCGCGCAAATCGGGTCTTGACCAATCCAGCCGCGAGGTTTGCCGAATCGGGGCCGAAAAGAGGCGCGCGCGACCGGGCTGGCCGGAGTGGACGTTTTGCACGCTGCCGCGCCGTAAATCAGGCCGGGTGACTCACGGCCATCGACAATACGATCGGCTGCATGCCCTGAAAGATATGGACGATCTCGGGCACGGACGGCACGCGGGCATCACCAAAGGCTCGCGTGAGTTGGGCTGCGGTGATCTTTTCTTGGGCCAACAGGAAGAGGATGTCCTGCACGTCTTGTGGGTCGTTCCGCATCATTTTTGTGAGAATCAGGTCGGTCCCCGACGGGCGGAATAATTCGAGGTGCCGAAAAGCGACATTCGACTGAACAGGCACAATTTTTTGAAACCAATCGGCAGTCAGCACCACTTGCTCGTCGGCAAAAAGGTGAGTCATGTAAAGACCGGTGGGTTCCAATTCCTTGTTGGTCGCCTCAAGGGCGTCCCAAAACTGTCGGTCGGCCTCGATACGAGCCATCTCGATCGCGGGTAGGATCGCGTCCACATCCTGCGTGACGCCGAAAGCACTGCCCTGTGCCCCATAGCCCAGAGCCAGGGCGGCGCGGCCAAAAAGCACGATGCGAGTGGGCTGGCGCAGGTGGCGGTCGAGGGCTTGAAGTATTCGCTCCGGATTATTCACGGGTAGGCGTGCAACCAGTCGGTGCGAGGGAGGCCGGAACGGGTAATGCCACTGTGGGAAACAAACCGGCTCCAGTGCGGCAGGCGACCGGAGGGAACCGGGAGGGGCGAGCCCAGAAGTCGGAGCAACTCCAGCCAGCGAACCGTCTGTCCGGAGTCATGCGCGGCTCCGGCGCGGGCGATATGAGCGAGCGGACGACTCACGCGCTCCCGGCGGGCGATCAGGCTCAACCGGCACGGGTCGCAAAGAGTGATTATCTGAGCGGCGCAGCGCAGGGCGAAGGGCTCGAACGGTTGTGCGCCGAGCAGGAGGAGCGCGACCAGTTCCTCGTGGCTGATGGCCTCCACGCCCGGATCCCTCTCGGCGGGGGGATAGACCGAAGCATAGTGTCGGGCACCACGGGCCACGGCCAGCCGCATGATCGAGGTCAGATCGGTCAGGTGGTGGCGGCGGGCCTTGCGCTGCAGGAGGGAGCAGTGCGCGGTTTCGCCGATTTGCTGGGCCAGCGTGATCACAATCTGGGAAAATATGGGTGGGGTCGGGAAAAAGGCAATCCCGGCGACGGTATGCGAGTGCATGGATGGAGGCGCAAAAAAGCGGCTGCATTGCTGCAGCCGCTTGGAGACTAGAGGAAGGCTCGGCGTTGTTTAGAACGACAGCTTCGCGCCGACTTGGATGCGCCAACGGGACATGCCGTTGTCGGTGGCGGGAGCCGCATGCGCGGGTCGGGTAGGTGAGAACTTGCGCCGACTTGCACCGGGCGAGGTGATCGGTTGAGGTGATGCCGCCTCGCTTGCGGTGCCGGACGGGTTGTCTGCAGTGCGGAGCGCCGGCTTCACTTTTCATGAGTTCAGTCACTCCGCAGTCCCCTCCAACCCCAGCGCCTTCGTCGGCGAAAAGTGAAAGCCGGCGCATCGGCGGAGCAGTGGCTGCGATCACGGCGGCGGTGTTGGCGGTGTATGCGAACAGCCTCAATGCACCGTTTCTGTTTGATGATTTCCCGGCGATCGTGCGCAACACCACGATTCGTGACCTCGGCAATTTCGGCGCGGTGTTGACGCCACCGCTCGATGGGGCGGGCGTGACGGGGCGGCCGTTGGTGAATCTGTCCTTTGCGCTCAATTACGCGCTGGGTGGACTCGACGTGCGCGGCTATCACGCGGGGTCCGTGTTGCTGCATCTGGCGACGAGTTTGTTGTTTTTCGGGGTGTTGCGCCGGACATTTCTGCTGTCGTGCTTTGCGGCGCAGCACGCAAGCCAAGCGACGGTGCGCGCGGGGTGCATCGCACTGCTTTGGGCGGTGCATCCGTTGTTAACGGAATCCGTCGTCTGCGTGGTGCAGCGCAACGAAGTCATGGTGGGGTTCTTTTGTTTCGCGGTCTTCTATGGCTTCGTGCGCTCAGTCGATGGCTCGAGGGGCGGGCGCGGGTGGCAGGTGTTGGCGGTGGTCAGTAGTCTGCTCGGCATGGCGACGAAGGAAGTCATGGCGACGGTGCCGCTGCTGATTTTGCTTTATGACCGCACATTTGTGGCGGGGACATTTGCGCAGGCGTGGCGCGCGCGAAAAGTTTTCTATGCGGCGCTGGCGGCGACGTGGTTGTTGCTCGCCTTCCTGATGATTCGCAGTGAGCAACGCGCGGGCATCGTCGGCTTCGGGCTCGGGATGAGCGCGTGGGATTATCTCGTGACGCAATGTCGCGCGCTGGTGCTCTACCTGCAATTGGCCCTCTGGCCGCACCCGCTGGTGATCGATTATGGTCCGGTGATTTATCAACTCAGCGAAGTGTGGCGCGAGGCGATTGCCGTGGTGACATTCGGGCTGGTGGTGGTGTGGGCGTTGTGGCGGCGGCCGCGCTGGGGATTTGTCGGCGCGTGGTTTTTTGTGATTCTCGGACCGAGTTCGAGCTTCGTGCCGTTGACGACGCAGACGATTGCAGAGCATCGCATGTATTTGCCGCTGGCGGCGGTGATCGTAGCCTTGGTTTTGGCAATCGAACGCGTGACGACGCGGCGCGTCGGCTGGGTGTGTCTCGTGCTCGCGGTGGGCGCGGGCTGGCTCACGGTGCAGCGCAATGCGGACTATGGCGACGAGCTGACGTTTTGGCAGAAGACGATTCGCCACCAACCCGACAACGCGCGCGTGCATGCGAGCCTCGGCTATTATTATTTGCGCAACGGGATGCGACCAGAGGCGATTGCGGCGTATCGGCGCGCGACGGAATTGCGCGCCAATTTTGCCGATGCGCACAGTGATCTCGGCACGCTGTTGCTCGAAGAGGGACGCGTGAGCGAAGCGTTGGTGGAACACCGGCGCGCGGTGGCGATCAAGCCGGCGGACGCGGCGATCCGCTTTAATTTCGGGGTGGCGTTGGAGCGGGCGGGCGACATGGCCGGAGCAACGGCGCAGTGGCGCGAAGCCGGGCGGCTGCGATCGACGCTCGCACCCGCGCAGCGCAAGTTGGGCTGGGCGGAACTCGCGCTGGGACGCCCCGCAGTCGCGCGGGAGCATTTCCGAGCGGCGTTGCAAATCGAACCGGACGACGCCGAGGCCTTGGCCGGCGCAGCGCAGGCGGCGCTGTTGCTCGGTGACCGGGCGGCGGCAATGGGTTTTCTGGTGCAGGCGATCGATCGGCATCCGACGGTGGCGGAATTGCACTACAATCTTGCCAATTTGCGATTGGAAGACCGGGAGTGGAGCGCGGCGATTGCGGGGTTTGAGGAGGCGTTGCGCGCCAAGCCGGCGTTCTCCTATGCGCGACACAATCTGGCGCTGGCGTTGACGAATGCGGGGCGCGCGCCCGAAGCGCTGACGCATTATGAACAAGTGCGCCGCGAGTTGCCGGACTCGGCTGCGGTTTGTGTGAACTACGCGTATGCGCTCGAAGCGACAGACCGCCGGCGCGAGGCGCTGGCGATGTTGCGTGAGGCGCTGCGGCTCGATCCGAATTCGATCGAGGCGCGCGAGCAGGCACGGCGGATGGAGCAGTTGGTGCGTTGAAGTGAAACGCGAGCCGGAGTTTTAAACCACAGAGGCGCGGAGACGCAGAGATGAAGCGGAAATCTTATTTTGCACGGCGGTGCTTTGCGCGTGAACTAGGCATTCATTTTTTGAACAGGCAGGGTTCCGCTCCGTGATCGCTGTGCCTCTGTGGTTTCAGGATCTTCAAATTGGTGCGTGAGAGCGACGCGGGGAACTTGGGCAAGAAAAAGGCGGCTGCGTTACCGCAGCCGCCTGGAAGTTGAATCGTTAGATCGGGTCCGACTTAGAACTTGATGCGGATACCCGACTGAACTTGCCAGCGGGAGATCGGCGTGTCGTTCACCGTGACCGGGACGCCGTTGAGCGTGGTCGTGTTGAACACGTAGTTCCACTGGCCCGCGCCGCCGTTACCCGCGGCGTTGTAGGACGCGTAAGCGACGGCGCGACGGAACGAGAACGGCACTTCTTCGAGCGAACCGAAGTTCTTGTCGAAGAGGTTCCAGAAGTTGAAGAAGTTCACGTAGAGTTCCGCGCGGAGGTTGCCGCGGATCGGAATGCGCTGGGTGAACTTCAAGTCGATCGTCTGGTTCCACGGGGAGGTTTCGCTGTTACGCGGGGCGTTTTTGCCGGCGTAGTTGGCGAGAGTGGAGCTATTGACGAAGGCGAAGAACGCATCGCGCTCAGTCGTGCTGGCCCAGTTCACGCGCGGATCGGTCGGACCGGTCGGCACGTAGAGCAGGTCGTTGAAGCCGTAGCCGTCGCCGTTGGCATCACCGTAGAACACCCACGAGTAGGGGCGGCCGGTGCGGCCTTGATAGACGACGGACACGGTGGTCGGGGCCTTCTTGATGAACTCGAACTGACGGGTGAGCGACAAGACGATACGATCCTTGATGGCTGTGTTCGAACGGGAGGCGACATCTTCGTTCGGGTTGAATGAAGCACGATTCTGGAAGTTCGAAGCCGCGACGGACGAGGTGACCGGGCTGACTTCGGACGCATCGCTGCGGGTCCAAGCGGCGGACCATGCCCACTTGTTCTTCATCGGACGGGCGAGGCTGAGCGTTACGCCATCGGAGTCACCCTTGCTGGTGTTCGTCATATAGAAGACGTCAGCGAAGGTGGAGACCCGGCGGCGACCGGCCGTGCTGGTGCTGGTCGTGGCGGTGGCCGACGTGGGGGTGCCGATGTAACGGACACGACCGTCGGGGAGAGTCAGCGGACCGGTGGTCGGGATGCCGAAGTTGAGGAATTCAACCTGCACGCCGCTCTCGACCACATTGTAGTAATACTCGAGGGAGAGCGTGATGTCGCCGAAGGGCAGCTTGTGGTCGACGGCGATGTTCGACTTCCACAGCGCGGGCTGTTTGAAGTTCGGGTCAGTGATGTTGATGTTCGGCGTCGGCAACGTGCCGGCGGGAACCGGTTGGGTCGTGACGTTGGGCGAGAAGACCAAGGTGGGCAATTGACCGGAGGTGGCGTTCACGTTGGCGGTGGCACCGGCGTTGGAATACGCGTTCGAGATCCAGACGGCTGGGTTCTTGCCTTGGAACAGACCGACGCCACCGCGGATTTGGGTGCGGCGCTTCGTGTCCATGTCGAAGGTGAAGCCAATACGTGGGGCCAACGTAGCGTTGCCGCTGTTGGTCGTGTTGTTGGCGGTTACTGGGCTACCCGAAGCGGTTACGAAACCGGCAGTCGCGAAACCAGCCGCGATCGGAGGAGCCTCCGGAATATACGGATAGTCGTAACGCAAGCCCGCCATGATAGTCAGGCGATGGTTGGGCTTCCACGTGTCCTGAAGGAAACCAGCATAAGCCGAGTAGCTCCAGCGGGCAATGGCGTCGTTCAGCGAGAAGCCAGGGAAAGGACGTTGCAGCGTGTAAGCCGTCGGAGGCGTGCCAGCGAGCCAGGTCGTTGGATTGGCAAAGGTGTAGACACCGTTGGTGGCCTGCACGAAGGCGTTTTGATACTCCGTTTCGATTTCTTCCAAACCGAAGGCGAGGGTGTGATCACCCATGGCGTATTCGGCCGAAATTTTCAATTGACGCTCCTTGGTGTCGAGGAAGTTCATTTGGCGGGAGGAGTCGGTGCCGAACACAACCGAGCCGCTGGTGACGGTGGCGCCGGTGTCAACGCGCGTGCCGGAGATACCTTGGACGGTGACCTGTGGGAACGGGCTGCCGTTCGGACGCGGGGAGCCGACGTAGGTGGTGTAGGAAGCGGTGACTTCGGTGCGGAAGTCGGGTGTCCATTGGCTGAAGAACTGCGCATTGTAGCTCTCGGTATTGCGCGGTTGTTGATACCAGATGCTGCTGAGCGAGGTGCCGGTGGTGCCGCCGAAACCGAAGAAGCTGGTGTCTTCGCCGTTGTTCTTGCGGTAAGTCAGCGTGGCGCGGTGGTTGTCGCTGATGTTCCAGTCGACCTTACCGATGTAGGTCTTCTGGAGGGCGAGGCTGGCGCCCGGGGGGCTGAGGGAGCCGGGATCGTAGCCCAGCGCTTTAGCGCGGGCGATGATCGAATCGATCTGCGCGAGGCCGGCGGCATTCGGGATGAAGTTGGCGGTCGGCGCGGCAGTCGTGCGCTCGAAATCATCATAGATGAGCGAGAAGAACAGCTTGTTGCGGATGAGCGGGCCGTTGAACGTGAAACCGAAGGTTTTTTCGTCGAACGCTTCGCGCACACCGCTGACGGGGTTCTTCTGCCGTTTGCTCTCGTCGGTCATTTCATAGTAGGCGCTGCCATGAAACTCGTTGGTGCCGGACTTGATGACGGCGTTCAACAGGGCGCCGGTGAAGCCCGCGCGCCGCACGTCGTAGGGGTTGAGTTCCACGGCGAGGCTTTGGATGGCCTCCATCGGGATCGGGCTACGTTGGGAAGAGAAACCGTTGCTGTTCAAACCGAACGAGTCGTCAGCGCGGACGCCGTCGATCAAGAGCGAGTTGAAGCGGAAGTTCTGACCTTGGGCGCTGAGTTGGCCGCCTTGGTCGAGGGAGCCGAGGAACATACGCGAGTCGAGCTGGGCGATGTCTTGGATGTTGCGGCGGACGGAAGTGACGTTGGCGATGTCTTCTTCGCCGAACGAGCTGCCGGTGCCCATCTTGCCCGTGCCGAACGTCGTGTCGCGATCTGCGGACACGGTGAAGGCATCGAGGGTGACGACGTCGGAGCCGAGCGTAAAATTCTCAGTGCTCGTTTGACCGAGTTCCAAGTAGATGTTGCTCTGGGAGGCGGGTTGATGACCCACCGCGGTAACGCTGATGGTATAAGGACCGCCGATACGAAGACCGGACATGTTGTATTGTCCGTTAGCGCGAGTCGTGGACACCGCTTGGGTGCCCGATGCTTCGTGAATGATCGTGACGGTGGCGCCGGAGATGGGCACGCCTTGGTTGGTGCTGACAAAGCCACTGAGCGACGAGGTCGTAAGACCTTGGGCCAGGGCGGAGGGGGCGATCGCGGCCATAACAATGGCAAACGCAAACGTCAGTAGCTTAACTAGCGGTTTATACATGGTGCAGATGTGGTTTGTTAGTGTAGGGAAAACCTTAGGAACCACTCCGAGGTTAGGTAGGGGACGAGGCAAAGACTGGCGCGGACGGTAGTCAAGCATGCATAGCCTTGGCGCATGGCAAATTCTGGTCCAGCGCCCCTGCCGTCCAGCCCGGCGGTGCAGCCCGAGTGGGCGCGGCGCCGGGAGCTGATTCGGGTGGCGGCGTTTCGGGCGTTGCTTCCGCCGCGCGGCGCACAAGTCTTACGCGGATGATTTCTGCATTCGCCCACACCCGCACCGTGGAGTTCGCCGAGACCGACATGGCCGGCATCGTGCATTTCTCGAATTTCTTCCGCTGGATGGAAGCCTGCGAGACGGCTTTCGTGCGCTCGCTCGGTTTGCCGGTCGTGTCGTTCATGCCGGGGCAGGCGGTCGGTTGGCCGCGCGTCAACGCGCAGTGTGACTACCGTTCGCCGCTGCGTTTCGGCGACACGGTCGAGGTGCGTCTGCTGGTCAAGGAAGTGCGCACACGCTCGATTTGCTACGTGTTTCAATTCCGCAAAGTCAGCGACGGGCAAGTGGCAGAGACGCCGGTGGCGCAAGGCGAGATTGTCGCCGTCTGCGTAGCGGGCGATGGTCGCGGCGGGATGGTGGCGCAACCGATTCCGGACAACTACCGCACGAAAATTTGCGCCGCGCCGCGTTCGAAGTGGACCGAGGCGTGAGATCAGTAGCGCCGCGTGCGTCGCCGTATTCGCTGTAGGGGCGGACCTTGTGTCCGCCCGCGTGCGCTACGAAATAAGCGCGGGCGTGGGCAAGCCACGCCCCTACAAGATGAGCGCTAGTGTGAGCAGGCCGCGCCGGACTCACGCGTAGACCGCAGATAATCTGCGCCGCGCCGCGCGCGAAGTGGACCGAGGCGTGAGATCAGTAGCGCCGCGTGCGTCGCCGTATTCGCTGTAGGGGCGGACCTTGTGTCCGCCCGCGTGCGCTACGAAATAAACGCGGGCGTGGGCAAGCCACGCCCCTACAAAAGCAGCGTGAGTGACGGCGCTGACGAGTCACGCTCCGGCTCAGGCGTCGACCGCGAAAATTTGCACGGACTCGGTCTTGCCTTTCACGACGACGCCGCCGAGCGGACGCAACGTCTCCCTCGTGGCCGCCGCTGTATGGGCGCTGACGATAATGCGCGTGGCGTAGGCCGGATCTTTCGTCAGTGCTTCGAGACGCGCGGCGAGATTCACGGAGTCGCCGACGACGGTGTAATTCAGGCGCGTCTTCGAACCCATGTTGCCGGCGATGACTTGCCCCGTGCTGATGCCGATGCCGAGCGCGAGGGTGGGTTTTCCTTCTGCCGCGAGTTCGCGATTAAGGACGACGAGCGCGACGGCCATCTCGCGCGCGGCGGCGACGGCGCGCGCGGCGGAATCTGCTTGCGCGACCGGTGCACCGAAGAGCGCCATGACGGCATCGCCGATGTATTTATCGATCACGCCATGGTGTTTTTCCACCACCGCGCTCATCCGGTCGAGATACCGGTTGAGCAACGCGAGCAGTTCGGTCGGCGGCAGTTTTTCACTCAACGCAGTGAAGTCGCGCAGATCGGAAAAGAGGACGGTGACTTCGCGCACTTCGCCGCCGAGCTGCAGATCAGACTGGAGCAACTGCGTCGCGATTTCCGGCGAGACAACTTTGCCGAGCAAGTCGCGCACGCGGTCGCGTTCGGCGAGGCCGGTGGTCATGTGGTTGAAGGCGTGGGCGAGGGCGCCGAATTCGTCGGCGCGGCGCAAATCGAGTTGGCGCGTGTAATCACCAGCGGCGACGTGTTGGGTGTGTGCGGCGAGTTGTTGCACAGGTCGGCTGACATTCCGCGCGAGACCGAGGGCGGCGAGGATGGCGATGACGAGGCCGATGATGGTGTCGTAGATGATGGTTTGCTCAAGCAGGCGCGAGGGCGCGAGTTGGACGCGGAGCGAGCGTTGCAACGCGATGCGGGCGGGCTCGGCACCTTCGAGGGGCAATATGCGGATCGCGGTGACGTAGTCCTCTTTCTGCAAGTGCATCAAGCGCGTGGCGGGGTTGGGGTCTTGGCGTGCCAATTCATCGGCGAGCGCAACGGGCATCGTGCTCGCGAGAATTTTCGCGTCCGCACCGCTGGAAAGAAAGGTCACTTCGACATCAGCACTCGCTTTTAATTCGGCCGCCGTCACGGCGTTGATGGGGAAACCGATGCCGACCCACGCGACGACAATCGGTGGCGGTGCCAGCAGCGGCACGAGCACGATCTGGTGAAGTTCCCCGTCGAAGTAGCCGTAGCCCGAAGCTTGTTGCGCATCGGCGTTTTCGGCGGTGGCGATCAAGGCGTGAAACGGGGCCAAGTCCGCGCTGGAAATCATGCTGCGTGTGCCAGCGAGCACATCGCCCGTCGGATCGAGCAGCAGGATGAGCGGCGCCTGAATTCGGCCCTGATAAGAGGTGAGCGCGGAGCGCGCTGTTGGCCCACTGAACTCTTCCATAAGGAAGAGTTGTTTCATCGCGTAGTCGTTCGCCATCAGTCGCGCGGCGAGGAGTAAGGCTTCTTCGCGGCGATCGGCGGAGACTTGGAATTGGCGCGACGCGCGGTGGAGGGCGTCGTCGATCGTCGTGAGGGCGTTGGTGCGGTTGGCGTTGGAGACGATGACAAAGGTCGCCACTTGCAATGCCGCGACCAGGCCGACGATGAGCACGAGCAGTCGCGTGCGAAAATGGCGGAAGCGAAACCAGTTCGTCATCGGCGCATGGGGTGGGGCATCGGAGACAGTCTGCGTTACCTCAGTAGCCGCCAGTTTTCCCTTCGAGCGTGCGGCGGATACGGCGGTCGGGTTTGAGCGTGAGACGATATTCGAGCGGACCGACGCCGTCGGCAAAAGTGACTTCCTGGATCTGCGGCGCACTGAGGCGCGGATGCCAGACCTCGACACGGTAGCGACCGCTTGGCGCGATAAGTTGCGCAGTGCCGGTGGCGTCTGTTTTGGCGAAATGCGGCGTGGGCAACACGACGATGTAGGCGATCATCCAATCGTGAATATTGCAGCCGAGCGTGATGATGCCCGGATGATCGAAGAGCACGGATTCATGCGCGCCGGGCGCGTAGAGCGGTTTCTCGAAACGCTTCGCTTTCGAGAGCGAGTAGATATGGTGCTGAATGTCGTCACGATTGGGAAACTCAATGACCGTGCCGACGCGAATGACGGTGACGTAGGGCGTGTATTCCTGGTCCTGCTGGCTGATTTCAATCAGAGGCTGGTCGGCGGCGGGCGAGGAGACGGCGCCATCGAGCGCGTAGAGCGCGATCACCGCATCCGGCACCGCTGCGCCTTTCGCGTCTTTGATCACCGCACTCACCGTAGTGGCTGCGGTGGCGCGGAGGGTGAGCAGGCAGAGCGAAAGCAAAAGGAGGCGGATCATGGGAAACCTAAAAGCGATGCAACACACCGAGTGACACAACCGAGGTGTTATAGCGAACATCGATACGGTTCACCACGCGCGCACTTTCATAGCGCAACGGAATGCGCGTGCGGTCGTTCAAGGTGAATGACGCCTCTGTCCACCAGAAATCTGCCGTGCAATCGACGCGGTAAGCGACCCACCCGGGACCGAAGGTGTGTGAAATTTCCCAAGGGATGCTGTTGTAATAACTGCTCACGACGGGACCAAATCCCCCGGCAATCGCCTGACTCCAGATCGGCCAAGCCGCATTGGCGACGAGGCGGCCCCACTGGCGCGCGGCACCGGCACTGAGGGTCAAGCGCTCGCTGGCGTGCCAATGCGTTTCCACAGCGAAACGGCGATGTTGAATATCGAACGTGGTGTGCGACGCGTCGAATTTCTCCCAGCTACCCGATGCGCCAATCCGCCACTCGGGTGTCAGCCGTTTACTGACCGCTAGCGTCGCCTCGCTGCGCCAACCGCTCCGGCCGTGCTCGCGAAAGGCGACGCGCGCCACGCCCGCGCTGAGATCCACGACTGGCGCCATCGGGCCGAGGCCGAATTTGCGCCGCAAGGTGAGTTGTCCGTGCGCGTTGACCTGATCCAGCGCGCGGTAATCCGGCACGTGTTCGAATCCCGCATCGAGCTCCGCCAGTAGCAGCCAGCGGGAATTGAGCTGCCGCGCGTGTGCCGCGAAGCCGTGCGCGGTGTAAATCGTGGCCTCGCGAATCGTCGGCGCATGCGACGTGCGGCTATAGTTTTCCGCCCACGCGACCGACGCCTGCATCCGGTAATCGACCGCGAGCAGCGGCAGCGGCGCGAGGGCGAGCCAGAGAAGCGACCAACGCGCGCGCATCAGAGGAGCGGAGCCAGGGTTTGCCAGACGGTATCGGCGACAAGGCGGTGGCCCTCGACCGTCGGGTGAATGCCGTCGGGCAGATTCAATTCCGGCACGCCGCCGACGCCTTCCAAGAGAAACGGAATCAGCGGAATTTGATTTTTCTCGGCGAGGCGCGGGAAAATCTCCGCAAAAGCGGTCGAGTAGTCGGTGCCCATATTCGTGGGGATTTGGAGACCGGTGAGCACGATGAGAATCTGCGGATTCTTGGCGCGAATCCGCTCAATCATCAACTGAAGGTTCGTCTCCGTGACGCCGGACGGTGTGCCGCGCAATCCGTCGTTGCCGCCGAGCTCGAGCACGAAGACATCGACCGGTTGCCGCAAAATCCAATCGATGCGCCGCAGTCCGCCCGCGGTGGTTTCGCCGCTGAGGCCGGCGTTGACGACGCGCCATTTGCCGGGTTGCGCCTCGTCGAGCCGTTGTTGGATCAGCGCGGGATAAGCGTCGTGAGGGTCAATGCCGTAGCCCGCCGTGAGGCTGTCGCCGAAGAAGAGCAGGGTCTTCGGCTCGGCCGCCCACGCGGCGACGCCGAGCAGCAGGGCGACCGCCGTGGCGGCGAACCGTCCGGCCCCTCGAAATCGCCATTCGTCGAACATCTTTGCTCTTTTGCCCAGCATGACTGTGTTACTTCGCATCCTGCCATTCATGAGTGTCAAATCTATCCTGAAAGTCGAGCGCCTCACCAAGTCTTATCCTACCGCCGTGGGCGAACTCACCGTGCTGAAAGAAGTCAGCTTCGCGCTCGAACCGGGAGCGACCTGCGCTATCGTCGGTCCGTCCGGCAGCGGCAAGACCACGTTGCTCGGCCTCTGCGCCGGTCTCGATCAACCGAGTGGTGGCAGCGTGCAACTCGCGGGTCGCGAAATCGGCCATCTTTCCGAAGACGAGCGCGCCGCCGTGCGCAACGCGGAGATCGGTTTCGTGTTCCAGAATTTTCAATTGATTCCCACGCTCACGGCGTTGGAAAACGTGCTCGTGCCGCTCGAATTGCGCGGCGAATCCGGTCGCGAGGAAGCCGCCACGGCGTTGCTCGCACGCGTCGGTTTGGGCGATCGTCTCGACCATTACCCGATGCAACTTTCCGGCGGCGAACAGCAACGCGTGGCGCTGGCGCGCGCGTTCATCAATGAGCCGCACATTCTCTTCTGCGATGAACCGACGGGCAACCTCGACGGCGACACGGCGCACGCGATGGTGGAGCTCATCTTCGGCCTCAACCGCGAGCGCGGCACGACGCTCGTGCTCGTGACGCACGACCTCGAACTCGCGCGCAAGACCCAACGCATTATCCGCCTTCGCAACGGCGGCGTCATCTCCGACGAACGCACCACCCACTGAGCCGCGCGCGAAAAATTTCGGTCACCAACCTCCAAACCAAACAGGCCCACGGAATACACGGAACGCACAGAAGGAGTGACCATGAACAAACTGATTCACGAAGAACTGACGTATAAAATCCTCGGCGCGTGCTTTGAGGTTTATCGCGAGAAGGGGTGCGGATTTCTTGAGGGTGTTTATCAGGAATGCCTCGAACTTGAGTTTGATCTGCAGGGTTTGCCGGCGCGATCACTCGTGCAGATTCCGCTCAGCTACAAAGGTCGCCCGCTCACCAAAACTTACATCGCGGACTTCGTCTGCTTTGGCCAAGTGCTGCTCGAATTGAAAGCGGTGAGTGCATTAACCGACGAACACCGCGCCCAAGTTCAAAATTATCTGCACGCTACCGGGCTGCGCGTCGGCTTGCTCGTGAATTTTGGTCATTTTCCGAAAATAGAGCACGAGCGCTTCGTCCTCTGAATCCTTCCGTGTATTCCGTGTGTTCCGTGGGCACTCCTCCATCTTCCTCTTCTCTTTCGATGAACTTCATCCTCAAAATGGCCTGGCGGGATACGCGGGCGTCGCGGCGGCGGTTGTTGCTGTTCTCGCTCGCGATCGTGCTCGGCATCGCGTCGCTCGTCGCGGTCGGCTCATTGCGCGACAACCTGCGCGCCGCGATCGAAGACCAGACGAAGGCATTGCTAGGCGCGGATTTGATCGTGACCTCCCGTGCCGCGCTTACGCCGGATGCAGAGACGTTCATCAACGGCCTTGGCGGCGAACAGGCGCGCGAAATCAGTTTCAATTCCATGCTCGTCGTGCCCGCGAGCGGCGCGACGCGGCTCGTGCAAGTGCGCGCGCTCGAAGGCGCGTTTCCTTTCTACGGCGAATTTGCCACGAATCCCGCGGGTGCACGTGCGAAGATCGGCGGCGGACAATACGCGATCATCGAGGAAAGTCTCATGGTGCAATTCGCGTTGCAACCGGGCGAACGCCTCAAGCTCGGGGCGGGCGAGTTCGTGCTCGCGGGCGGGTTGACCAAGGTGCCGGGCGAATCGGCCGCAGTGGCGACGATTGCGCCGCGCGTGTTCATTCCGCTGTCGTCGGTCGGCGAAACGGAATTGCTGCAGGCGGGCAGTCTGGCGCGCCATCGTATCTACCTGAAATTTGCGCCCGGCTACGACGTGGAAAAACTCGTCGCCGACCTGCGCGGACGCTTCCGCGAGTTGCGGCTCGGTTTTGAAACGGTTGAGGCCCGCAAGCGCGAGCTCGGCAATTCGATTCGCAATGTGAATTCGTTTCTCATGCTCGTCGGTTTCGCGTCGCTCTTCCTCGGTGCGATCGGGGTGGCGAGTGCGATTCATGCGCACGTGCGGCAGAAGGTGCCGACGGTTGCGATGCTGCGTTGCCTCGGCGCGAGTGCGCGCACGAGCTTCGCGATTTACCTCGTGCAAGGCGTCGGCCTCGGCCTCGTCGGTGCGCTCGGTGGCGCGCTTCTCGGGGTGGCGGCGCAACTGGTGCTGCCGTCCTTGTTGCAGGATTTTCTGCCGTTCGCGTTTAACGCGGCGATTTCGTGGTCGGCGGTCGTGAGCGGAGTGACGGCGGGCGTGGTGATCAGCGTGCTGTTCGCGTTGCTACCGTTGCTCGAAGTGCGGCATGTGTCGCCGTTGCTCACGTTGCGCTCCGGTCTCGCGGAAGGCGCGCCGAAACGCGACTGGCTGCGCCTTGCGTTGCTCGTGGTGATCGTCGGAGCGGTTTTTGCCTTCGCGATTTGGCAGACGGGACGCTGGCAGTGGGGCATCGGTTTTGCGGGCGCCTTGTTGGTCGGTTTCGCGGTGTTGGCGGGGATGGCAAAATTGATCGCGCTCGCGGCGAAGCGGCTGAATTTGCGGCGGCTGCCGTTCGCGTGGCGGCAGGGCGTGGCCAATCTTTATCGGCCGAACAACCGCACGGTGCTGCTGCTTGTCTCGCTCGGTATGGGCACGTTTCTGATGATGACGCTTTACCTGACGCGCGACACTTTGCTCGGGCAGTTGCGCATCATGGGCGGCGAGGGTCGGCCGAATCTGATGCTGTTCGATATTCAGGATGATCAGGTTGAGTCGTTGAAAAAAGAACTGGTCGCGATCGGCGCGCCGGTGAAACAGGAAGCGGCGATCGTGACGATGCGCATCAGCGGCTTGCAGGGGCGTCCGCTGGCGGAAGTGTTGCGCGATAAATCCATCCGGGTGCCGGCGTGGACGGTGCGGCGCGAGTATCGCTCGACGTATCGCGGGGAGTTGAGCGCGACGGAGAAAGTGGTGGCGGGCAAGTTTGTCGGTAAGATGCCAGCGGGTGCGGCGCTCGTGCCGGTGTCGGTGGAGCAGTCGTTGGCGGCGGATCTCGGTCTCACGGTCGGCGATGAAATTGAGTTCGACGTGCAAGGCGTGCCGATTCGCACGGTGGTCGGGAGTTTGCGCGAAGTGGATTGGCGGCAGATGTCGCCGAATTTTTTCATCGTGTTTCCCGAGGGCGTGTTGGAACCCGCGCCGAAATTTCACGTGATGGCGGTGCGCGTGACGGATTCGGCGCACTCGGCGCGCGTGCAACAGGCGGTGGTGCAGGCGCACCCGAATGTGTCGGCAATCGATCTCGAATTGATCATGCAGACAATCGACGGCGTTTACACGAAGGCCTCGTTTGTCGTGGAATTTCTCGCACTGTTCACCGTGGTGACGGGCGTGGTGGTGTTGGCGGGTGCGGTCTTGATCGGGCGACACCAACGCGTGCGCGAAAGCGTGTTGTTGCGCACGCTCGGTGCGACGAAGCGCCAAGTGAACCGCATCATGCTCGCCGAATATTTGGCGCTCGGCACGCTCGGCGCGGCCGTTGGCGCGGTGCTGGCCGTCGGCGCAAACTGGGGGTTGGCGAAATTTATTTTCAAAATGAACTGGGTCACGCCTGCGCCGGAGGTGTTGTTGCTCGGCTGGCTGGCGGTGAGTGCGGTGACGGTGATCACGGGACTGTTGGCGAGTCGCGGGATTTGCGATCATCCGCCGTTGGCGGTGTTGCGCCAGGAGACGTAGGCGCACGGCGCGGTGAGGGGGAGTGGGACGCATTTCGCGCTTGTGCGCGGCGCGGAGTTGCGGCGCATTGGCGACATCATGGCCGAACGACTCCTGACTTTTCACTACACCTTGCGCGATGCCGCCGGGCAGGTGCTCGATACCTCGCGTGGTGCGCAACCGATCGACTGTGTCGAGGGCGCGGACCAAATTGTGGAGGGCTTGGAGAAAGCGCTGCGCGACATGAGCGCGGGCGAGCAACGCCAGGTCGTCGTGCCGCCAGCGCAGGGTTACGGGGACGTCGCTACTGATTTGGTGCAACGCGTGCCGCGCGGAGCGTTGCCGGTGGATGAGTTGAGGGTCGGCGATCAGTTTCAAACCGGTCCGGACCGCCATGCGCCAATCGTGCGCGTGCAAGCAATCGAGGGCGATGAGGTCGTGCTCGACGCGAATCACCCGTTGGCGGGGCAAGCGTTGTATTTTGACGTCGAGTTGGTGGCGGCGCGTCCGGCGACGAAGGATGAGCTGAGTGCGGCGCGCGGCAATATGTCGTAATGCCGCTATTGCATCCGGCGGGCCGCCCCGTAGCTTCGCCCGCCATGAATGTGCTCGGCATCGACGTTGGAGGTTCTGCGTTCAAAGGTGCGCCGGTGGAAATCGCCACGGGCAAGTTGCTGGCGGAGCCGTGGCGGGTGCCGATTCAGTCGCCGTGTCCGCGACCGCAAGGTTTGGCGGCGGCGCGCGCCATCGTGCGGCATTTCAATTGGACGGGCCCGGTCGGCATCGGTTTTCCTGGGGTGATTCAGGAAGGGCGCATCGGCGCCGTGGGTAATTTGGGCTTTGTGTGGCAAAACCAGCCCGGCGCGAAGTTGTTCGCGCGCGCGACGGGTTGTCCGGTGAAGTTGGCCAATGACGCCGATGCGGCGGGTCTGGCGGAGTTGCGGTTTGGCGCGGGGCATGGCCGGCAAGACACGGTGCTGATGCTGACCTTCGGCACGGGGATCGGCTCGGCGCTGTTTTATCGCGGTGCGCTTTATCCCAATGTCGAACTCGGGCACATCCCGTGGAAGGGCAAGCCGATCGAACGCTACGCGTCGGCGGCCGTGCGCGATCGACGCAAGCTTGAGTGGGCGGAGTGGGCGGAGCGGGTGAATGTTTTTCTGGCCAACGCGGAGCGGCTGGTCTCGCCGGGGCTGATCATCATCGGTGGCGGCGTGAGTAAGGATCACCGCCAGTGGTTCAAGTATCTGAAAACGCGCGCGAAGGTGGTGCCGGCGAAATTGCATAACGAGGCGGGCATCGTCGGCGCGGCGCTGGCCGGAGAATGAACGCGCTGGCGGAGCGCGTGCTGATTGTCGGGCAAGGGCTCGCGGGCACGGCGCTCGGTCTGGAACTGGAAGCGGCCGGGGTGGATTTTGTGGTCGCGAGCGAGGGTCATGCCCACGCGGCGTCTCGCGTCGCAGCCGGACTCATTAATCCGATAACGGGTCAACGCTGGGCGAAGAGCGCGCAGATCGATGCGCTGTTGCCGCGCGCGGAGAAAGCTTACCGGCGTTGGGAGGAGCAACTCGGACACGCGCTGTGGCATCCGGTGACTTTGCGGCGACTCTTTCGCGACGACGAAGAGCGCACGCGCATCGTGGAAAAAATCTCGCGGGGCGAAATGGCGCCGTTCGTCGGCGAAGTTGATGCGACGGGCATGACGGTGTGCGGGGCGGCATGGGTGGATTTGCCCGCTTTGCTCGCGGCAGCGGAAGAACGCTGGCGGGGGGCGGGAAAACTGCGACCGACGACGGTGGTGCGCGCCGAGTTCCAGGCCGCGGCTGATGGCGTGAGTTGGGCTGGGGAGAAGTTTGCCGCGGCGGTTTTGTGCACGGGCCACGGGGCGTTGGCGCGCGAATTTTTTCCAGATATGCCGTGGGTGGCGGCCAAAGGAGAAATTCTGCACGTGGAAGGTGCAGGCATTGTCGCAGGCGAGGTGGTGAATCGCGGGGTGTGGTTGCTCGGCGAGGGTGCGGGCCGCGGACGATTAGGCGCAACTTACGAGCGGGGGCAGGAGGATAATGAGATTACGGCGAACGCGCGCGACGTGTTGCTGGCGCAAGGGTGCGAGTTGGGCCGAGGTGAATTGCGCGTGGTGGATCAAGTGGCGGGTGTGCGCATGACGTTACCAGATCGATTGCCGGTGGCGGGGTGGAGGAGTGACGATATTCGCCTTGGTTTGTGCGGAGGTCTCGGTTCCAAAGGTGCGCTTTGGGCACCGATGTTAGCGCAGTGTTGGCGTGCGGTTTTGACCGATCCGGCTGAGGATTTCCCCAAGGAATTAGCCGCCGCGCGCTTTGCTGGGAAAACGGCCGGTTGAGGCACGGAAGTCGTGCGGGAGAGGAAGGATGTTAACGCACTGCTAATTAGTGACGCACGGGGCCAAACGGCCGCCCCGTTTATCCAGCGCGTCACCCGTTTATCCTTAAAACAACTGCGACTTACCGCAAATTCGCGTGTATTGACCTTAATCTTTTGCCGAACACGCATCCCCGCTAAGGTGATACTTCCGCTTTAACCTACGACACCAACTCGAGAACACCATGACTTCAGAAAACCTCCGGCCGGCCTCGAAACCCGCCGTTAAGAAAAAATCCCGCAAACGCCTCTATCTCGCTCTTGGCGGCTTGGCGCTCTTGATTGTGCTGGGCGCGGTCGCAGCGAATAAGAACCGCGGTCAGGAAAAACCGATCGGGATCACGATTGAGAAAGCGGTCGTGAAAACCATTACCCACGTGGTGACCGCCACGGGTAAAGTGCAGCCGGAAACGGAAGTGAAAATTTCCCCCGAAGTCGCCGGCGAATTGATCGAGATTGCCGTCAAGGAAGGCGAAACGGTCAAGAGGGGCCAGTTGCTCGTGCGCATCAAGCCCGACTTCTACAAAGCACAATTGGAACAGCAGGACGCTTCACTCGCCTCCGCCCGCGCCAACAGCGTGCTCAGCAACGCCCGCCTAGCCAAGGCCGAGCAGGACTTTAAGCAGGCCAACGATCTCTATGAAAAGAAGCTGATCTCTGATGCCGAATTTCTCGTCGCGCGCACCAACCTCGATGTGGCCCGGGCGGATTTTGATGCTTCCCTCGCGCAAATTCGCCGCACGGAAGGTTCGGTCGATCAATCGCGCGACCAATTGGCCAAGACCACGATTTACGCGCCAATCGAAGGCTCCATCAGCTCCCTCACCAGCGAAGTCGGCGAGCGCGTCGTCGGCACCAACCAATTTGCCGGCACCGAAATCATGCGCCTCGCCAACCTCGACAGCATGGAAGTGCGCGTGAAGGTGAACGAAAATGATATCGTCAACGTCAAGGCGGGCGACCGCGTGATCGTCACCGTTGATGCGTTCCCGGGCCGCCGGTTTGTGGGCAAAGTCCGCGAAATCAGCAGTTCCGCGCTCAGTGCGGGAGCGACCGGCAGTTCCGCCGCCGCGCTTGCCGCCTCGGCGTCGGACGAAGTCACGAATTTCCTCGTCAAGATCAGCATCACCGAGCGCGAAGTGCGTTTGCGCCCCGGCATGAGCGCCACGGTGGATATTGAAACCGAAACCGTCACCAACGTCGTCGCCGTGCCGATCCAAAGCGTCACGGTGCGCGCAGAAAGCGGCAAGTCCACCGATGAAATGCAAAAAGAGCGGGCTAAAGAAGCCAAGGAACGCTCCGGCAATGATCTCGAACTCGAGAGCGAACGGGACAATGCCCGCCGCGCCCTCGAGCGCCTCCAACGCGTGGTCTTCGTCAAAGAAGGCGACAAAGTCGCGCTGCGCGTGGTCGAAACTGGTATCGCGGACAACAGCTCCATTGAAATCAAGAGCGGGATCAAAGCCGGGGACGAAGTCGTCTCGGGCAGCTACGCCGCCATCAGCCGCCGCCTCAAGGATGGAGCCAAGGTCATCATCGAGCGCGCCAAAAAGGACGAGAACAAGTAACCGGACGCGCGCCGTCACAGGCGCGCCCCGTCTCCCCCTATGTCTTCGCCAGCCCCCGCTTCGCCCGTCTCTCGCACCTACCGCGAGCCCGGTCCCCTCGTGATCGACATCGCCGGTGTCACCAAGCTCTACCACATGGGCTCGGAAACCGTGCATGCGTTGCGCGGCGTCGAGATCAAGGTGCACCGCAACGAATACCTCGCCATCATGGGCCCGTCCGGCTCCGGCAAATCGACGTTGATGAACATGCTCGGCTGCCTCGATACGCCGACCAGCGGTCATTATGAATTCGCCGGCAAGGACGTCTCGGCCATGACCGACGACGAACTGGCCGAGATCCGTAACCGCGAAATCGGTTTCGTGTTTCAGACGTTCAACCTGTTGCCGCGCTCCACGTCGCTCGCGAATGTCGAGCTGCCGTTGATCTACGCCGGCATCGGTCCCAGCGACCGCCGCGCCAAAGCGATCGAGGTCCTCACCAGCGTCGGCCTCGGCGACCGCATGAGCCACAAGCCCAACGAACTCTCCGGCGGCCAGCGCCAACGCGTCGCCATCGCCCGCGCGCTTGTCAACAACCCCTCCATCATCCTCGCCGACGAACCGACCGGCAATCTCGACAGCCGCACCGGCGAGGAGATCATGCAGCTGTTCGAAGACCTCTATGCCGCCGGCAACACGATCATTGTCGTCACCCACGAAGAGGACATCGCCAGCCACGCTCGTCGCATCGTGCGTTTGCGCGACGGTCTGATCGAGTCTGACGAACGCAAACGCTGAGCACGGTCCGCCGTGCCACCACCACCATGAGTCGCTTTTTCTACGAATTCACCGAGTCTTTCCGCATTGGTTTGGCGCAAATTCTCGCGAACAAGATGCGCTCGGTGCTCACGGCGCTGGGTGTCATTATCGGCATTGTGGCGGTGACGCTGATGGGCACGGCGATCCGCGGCATCGACACCGGATTCCAAAACAGTCTGGCGATGCTCGGCGACGATGTGCTTTACGTGCAAAAATGGCCGTGGGGTCCGGTGGATGATTGGTGGAACTACAACAACCGCCCGAATCTCAAGCCGCAGGACGCCGTGGTGCTCAACCGCATCATCCAATCCACGCCCAACTCCCAGCTGGAAATTGCCGTGCCGGTCGTCGCCAGCGGTCAATCGATCAAGGTCGGCGAAGCGAAACTCAACGGCGTCTTCGTCATCGGCACACAGGCGGAGTATGCGCGCATCAGTGGCGCCGATTATCGCGAAGGCCGTCTGTTCAATGAAGCCGAAGCCGGGGCCGGTCGCGAAGTGTGCGTGCTCGGCTACGATGTGGCGGAGGCGTTGTTTCCCAATCGTTCGGCCCTCGGTCAACGGATCAGCATCCGCGGCCATCCCTTCGAGGTCGTCGGCGTGTTTGCCAAACAGGGCGAGTTCCTCGGTCTCTTCAGTTTCGACAACCAGACGATCGTGCCACTCGAGGCCTATCAGAAATATTTCTCCACCCGCCGCGGGGCGGAGTTGCGCGTGAAGATGCGCGACAAGAACCAACTGGAAGCCGCCCGCGATGAGTTGGTCGGCGCGATGCGGCGCGTGCGCGGGCAGTTGCCGGGTGTGCGCGATAATTTCTCCATCAACGAGCAACAGGCGTTCAAGGCGCAGCTCGATCCGGTGAAACAGGGCATCGCAATGGCGGGTTTGTTTATTACCGGGCTTTCGCTCTTCGTCGGCGCGATCGGCATCATGAACATCACCTTCGTGTCCGTGAAGGAGCGCACCAAGGAGATCGGCACGCGCAAGGCGCTCGGTGCCCGCCGCCGTTCCATTCTTATGCAATTTCTGATCGAAGCGGTCTCCATCTGTCTCATCGGCGGGGCCGTGGGCATGGTGATTTCCTTTCTCCTCTTCCTCGGCATCGGTCAGGCCGCACCGAATTTTCCCGTGGAATTTTCGCCCGACCTCGTCCTCGTGAGCATGTTTGTCTCCGTCGCCACGGGGATTGTCTCCGGCTTCGCCCCCGCGTGGGGCGCGTCCCGCCTCGATCCGGTCGTCGCGTTGCGTTACGAATAATCTACCGCGCCCATGAAATTTTTAGAAATCCTCCGGATGGCGCTCGGTTCACTCGGCGTGAACAAGCTCCGCTCCATGCTCACGATGCTGGGCATCACCATCGGCGTCTTTTCGGTGATCGGGGTCATGACGGCGGTCACGGCGCTGCGCTCCTCGATCGAGTCGGGGCTGAGTTTTCTCGGCACCAACATGTTTCAGTTTGCCAAGTTTCCGGCCACCGGCGGCGGTAACGACAACACCCGGCGCCGCTTCGAACTCCGGCGCGACATCACGCTCGAACAGGGCATACGTTACCAGCGGTTGATGGAAGAAATCAGCTCCGTGGTGTGCCTCAAGGTTTTCGACCGCACCGGACCTTACGCGGCCTACAATAATCGCAAGACGCGCCCCGGTCTCACCTTCACGGGCAGCAACGAACATTTCGTCACCGCCAATCAATACACCATTGCGACCGGTCGCAACCTCACCGCGGCCGATGTCGAGTTGGCGCGGCCGCTCGTCATCATCGGCCAGGATCTCGTCACCAAACTTTTCCCGTCGGAGAATCCGCTTGGCAAGCAAATCAAGGTGAAGGAGCGCCCCTACACCGTCGTGGGCACGTTTGCGGCGAAAGGGAACTCGTTCGGCGGCGGCAGCGACTCGATCGCCATGATTCCCATTACGCGTTTCCTCTCGGACTTCGGCAGCGAGCGGGTGACGGTGAACATCGCCACGCAGGCCCATTCGCAGACCGTATACAATGAGACGATCGACAAGGGCATCACCGCGATGCGCATTGTGCGCGGGCTCGGTCCGGAACAGGAGAACGATTTCGAGCTCTACTCCAACGATTCGTTGATTTCCATTTTTGCCAAGGTTGCCGACATGGTCGCGGTGGGTTCGTTCGTCATCAGCGGTATTGCGCTGCTCGCGGCCGGCGTGGGCATCATGAACATCATGCTCGTGAGCGTGACCGAACGCACGAAGGAGATTGGCATTCGCAAATCAATCGGGGCGCGAAAGCAGAATATTTTGCTGCAATTCCTGATCGAATCCGTGGCCATCTCTCTGCTGGGTGGCGTGGCGGGCATCATCCTCGGGGTGCTCGGCGGCAATGGCCTGGCGATCATGCTCAACGCGTCAGTGGTCTTCCCCTGGAACTGGGCGGCGATCGGTCTGATCGTCTGCTCCGCGATCGGCATCGGTTTCGGTTTCTATCCGGCGTGGAAGGCGGCGGGGCTCGATCCGATCGAAGCGTTACGCTTTGAGTAGTCGCGAGGAGCAAGACACGATTTACGGTTGAAGCGTTCGGCGGCACTGCCTTTGCTGGCGGAGCCTGTGAAACTCAAACTCAACTCCTCTTGGCGCCGGGAAAACAGCGGCAACGTGCGCCGACGTTTCTTCCTGCGTTCGATCGAATTTCGCAGCGACAAACTCGGCAAGGGGCCGCTGGTGGTCGAAATCTATTGGCGCCGCTTGCTCGTCGCCGGCTCGGTCCTGTCGCTCACCACCTATCTGGTGGCGGCCACCGCGTTGTTTTTCTGGTGGGAACGCAGCGCGTGGAACCGCGTGACTTGGACGGACATCGTGCTCGCGCCGGTGCGGTGGGAGCAGTTCCGCGAAGCGCGCGGTAACTCCGCGATCCAAATGGCCATCCACCAATTGGAGCAACGCGACTACGTGGAGGGTTTCTACGGTTTGCGGGTGGGCTTGCAGCGGGCACCGGGTCACGTGGCGGGCCGAGTGCTCTTGGCGCGCATCTACACCGGATTCGATCCGGCGCAGACGATTTCCGTCCTCGAAGCGGGCATCCCGCATGCGATCAACGATCTCGGTTTCGCGCGCCTGCTCCTGAGTTACTACCGCAATTATCAGGCGGGGGAGCGGGCGCTGACCAAAACCGCGCAACTGCTCGCCGGCGAAATCGGCCCCGTGCTCACGCCCGAAGCCCGGCAGGTCATTGCCACTGCCCGCGCCGGTTTCCTGCTGGATAAGGACCGCGCCGACGAAGCGCTGCTCCTCCTCACGCCCCCAGCCACGCGCGCCGCCACGGTGGTCGAACAACACATTGTGCGCCTGCGGGTCGATGCCTTGATTCGACTCGGCCGCGCCGAAGAGGCGGCGGCGGAATTCGCCCGCCTGCGCCACGAGGAAGCCGACTACGATGATTTCCGCGCGGAAGCGGAACTTGCCATTGCGGCGGATGACGCGGTGGCGCTCGAAGGCGCCTTGCGCCGCATGCGCGCAGAAAAACCGACCGAGCCGCCACCCTACCTTTACACGTTTCAATCGTGGCACCGCCTTAAACGCCTCACGCTGCGGGATGCGGCGGAACAGGAATATCATCGCTTATTCGGCGCCAATGACGGCGCCATG